>BTQV01000131.1:0-4220 GCA_036986055.1 Thermodesulfobacteriota bacterium | reverse complement strand
TAGCTATTTTAGCCGGACTCCACTTCGGCGGCACAACGGTTGCGGCGGGGATATTTTTCAGACCCCGAAAGTCAGCCCCGCCGAGGACAAGGGAGAACGTCTTTGTCGACCGGGACGGACGAGCCCTTGTGGGGGTCTCGGGAAGAGGCTCCGTATCGGAGATGATAAGGGAGGCGGTGGGTCTCATAGGGGGTTTTGAAAGGCTCGCCCTCGCTGGAAAGAGCGTACTCGTCAAGCCCAATGTCGTCTCCGGCGTCTCGAACCCGACGACGACAAACCCCGGGGTCGTTGCCGCCCTTGTGAGAATCCTTTACGAAGAGGGCGCAAAAAAAGTATACGTGGGGGATATGTCGGCCCTTTCCACCTTATCCACCATTCGCAATATGCGCAGAAGCGGCATAAAGAAGGCGGCCGAGGAAGCCGGCGCAGAGGTTATAGCCTTTGAGGATTACGACTGGGTAGGTGTAAAACTCAATGGAAACAGCTTCGTAAAGAATGCCTATGTGACGGAGTGGCTCTATAAGACTGACCTTATCATAAACCTACCAGTCATAAAGACCCATCGTTCGGCGACCTACACCATAACGCTCAAGAATTTTATCGGCTGCACGCATCTGAAACAGAGGCCCTATTTAATAGACTCTGACCACTGGGAGGAGATAGTGGCCGAGTTTAACGCCGCCTACACACCGGAGCTCAATATCGTCGACGGCACCGTCTCCATGGTAGAGGGCGGGCCATGGAAGGGCACGGCCAGGGAGACGGGCCTCATTATCGCCAGCGGCGACCGCGTGGGGGCCGATGTAACGGGGCTGGGGGTTATCAAATCCTTCGGGCTATGGCCGCCTGTGGCGGAAAAAGGCGTCTGGGAGCAGAAGCAGATTGTAACGGCCGTTAAAAGGGGTGTGGGTAGAAGCAGGGACGGCATTAAACTCGTCTCAGGCGAGGGTGATGAGGGGTTTAAGGGTTTGATGAAAGATGTGAGTAGGTATACGGGGCTTTAGTTGACCGTGGATTTTTAAAGAGGGCTCATAATGGTCTTTATTGGCTTTAAAAACAGGGAAGAGGAAAGGGTCGGACCATGGACAAAGAGATGGATAAAAACAGAGGCGCGAACCGCCTTATAAACGAGAAGAGCCCCTATCTGCTTCAGCACGCCAAAAATCCAGTGGACTGGTATCCCTGGTGCGACGAGGCCTTTGAGAGGGCCAAGAGGGAGGGCAAGCCCGTACTCGTGAGTATAGGGTATTCCTCGTGCCACTGGTGCCACGTCATGGAGAGGGAGTCCTACGAGGACCCTGAGACGGCGCGGATTATGAACGAGAGGTTTATAAATATAAAGGTGGACAGGGAAGAGCACCCCGACATTGACAGCCTCTATATGAAGGCCGTTCAAGCCATAACGGGCCGTGGCGGATGGCCTTTAAACGCCTTTACCACGCCCGATGGCACCCCTTTTTACGGGGGCACCTATTTCCCCCCCGAGGACTCTTTTGGGATGCCTTCCTTTAAAAAGGTCCTCCTCTACGTAAGCGATTCCTTCAACAAGAACAGGGATAAACTCGGGGAACTTACGGCGTCCATTGAAAGGGCTTTCTCTCGGGACGTGGAGCAAAAACCCCTGGAACTGACGCCCGCGGTGGCGGACGAGGCCTTTGGCGCGGCCAAACTCTTTTACGATCCAATCTACGGCGGATTCGGCATGGGTACGAAGTTCCCCCACGCCATGTACCTTGAATTCCTCCTCGCGTATTACAGGAGGACGGGTCTTGAAGGGGCCCTTCAAATAGTGAGAAAGACCCTCTCGGCCATGGCCTCGGGCGGGCTTTACGACCATATCGGCGGCGGTTTCCACAGGTACACGGTGGACGAAAAATGGGAGGTGCCGCACTTTGAAAAGATGCTCTACGACAACGCCCTCCTTGCGGGACTCTACGCCGGGGCTTTTGAGGTCACGGGGTCGGATTTTTTTAAGGATACGGCCCTTGAGACCATGGAATATCTCTTGAGAGAGATGAGGTCACCTGAAGGGGGTTTTTACGCGGCCGGCGACGCTGACGCAGAGGGCAGGGAAGGGGACTATTTCGTCTGGTCCGCCGAAGAGGTGCAAAAGGTCCTCGGCAATGAAGACGGCGAAAGGTTCATCGAATATTTTTCCATTACAGAGGAGGGGAACTTCGAGGGCAAAAACACCCTTAGGATAGCCCCGTCGGCGAAGGGGCCTGAAGAGCCTCTCGCTGAAGATATTAAGAGGATGAAAAAGGCCCTTTTAAAGGAACGGGAAAAGAGGGCCGCGCCAGCCATAGACCGCAAGGTCATTACGGGCTGGAACGGCCTCGCAATATCGGCCCTTGCAAGGGCGTCTTCGGCCTTTAAAGAGCCGGAACTCTTGAAAGAAGCGCAGAGGTGCGCGGGGTTTCTCATTAAAGGGGCGAGGGTGGAAGACGGGAGGCTCGCGCGCTACATAATCGACAATAAGGCCGCGAAAAAGGCGGCCCTTGAGGACTACGCGCTCCTTGGAATGGGGCTCCTCTCCATATTCGAGGTAACTTCCGAAAAGAGGTGGCTCGAAGACGGAAAAACCCTGGCAGGGGAAATGATAAAATTATTTTACGACCCAGAAAAAGACCTCTTCTTTGATACGGCCGTTGACAAAAAAGGGCTTTTTATGAGGGAGCGGGACTTGACGGACAACGACGTGCCTTCGGGCAACTCAGCGGCCGCGGGTTTTTTGTTGGCCCTTTCAAAGGGCTATAAGGATGACAGGTATAAAGAATTTTCATTGAAAATACTTGGTTCCATCGCTCGGATGAAGGACGAGCCGCTCTCCTGCGGCAACGCGTTGACTGTGCTCGAGGCCTGCCTCGGCAACGGCGGTTGAGAGGGCGTGCCTTTGGAAGGGCCGGCCCCCAAAGGGGTTTGACGGGGATAAGGAAAAATTTTTTACCCCGCCGGCCTCGTTGTCCGGCCCGGCCCGGCTCCTCTATTGGGGGGGGCGGGGTTTAATCCTCTTCGTCCCTTAAATCCTCCCGGAGTTTTGCCCCGCCCTGATCAGGTGCGTGGTTTTGTCTTTTAATAAAGGCGCGCCGCGCGGGGGCCTTAGTTGATTTTACAGATTCTTCCACGGGGTTTGCCAAAAAGGTACGCCTCTGGTATAATTTTTCGCTAACTTAATAAATCAAATCAGAGGGTTAAGACCCCTTTTAATCTTTTTATAATCTGAAGGTCAGTTTTTTTTAATCCTCCTATTGTATAAATAAACTCAAGGGCCTTGGCTAAAGACAAAAAAAAGACGGTTAAAGGCAGGGTATTCCTCGTGGGCGCAGGTCCGGGAGACCCCGGCCTTATTACCATGAAAGGCATCGAGGCCATAAGGGAGGCCGATTGCATCATCTATGATTTCCTCGCCAACGCCCGGCTCATCGGGTACGCTGAAAAGAAGGTGGAGGCCGTCTATGTGGGTAAAAAGGGCTCTTTTAAATCCATGGAGCAGAAGAAGATAAGCGATTTGATTATTGAAAAGGCCCTGAAGGGCAAGACCGTGGTGAGGCTCAAGGGCGGCGACCCCTTTGTCTTCGGCCGCGGCGCCGAGGAGGCCGGGGCGCTTAAAGAGGCGTCCATACCCTTTGAGATCATACCGGGCGTAACCTCGGCTGTTGCCGCGCCCGCCTACGCTGGCATACCCCTTACTCACAGGGACATCTCCTCGGCCGTTACGTTTATAACGGGCCAGGAAGACCCCTTGAAGGAGAGGGCCAATATCGCATGGGACAGGCTCTCTACGGGAAGGGGGACCCTCGTTTTCCTCATGGGCTGGAAGAATTTGGCGCTCATCACACAAAAACTCCTTGGGAACGGCTGGCCCCCGGAGACTCCCGTGGCCCTTATAAGGTGGGGGACTTTGCCTACCCAGACGACTGTAACGGGGAGGCTCGACGACATTGTAAGGAAATCCGATGAGGCGGGGATAAAGCCCCCTGTGATTACCGTTGTGGGGGATGTGGTCAGATTGAGGGAAGGTCTTAACTGGTTTGAGACAAAACCCCTTTTCAACAAGAGGGTGCTCGTTACAAGGGCCGCGGACCAGGCAGGGGAATTTATTACCCTCCTTGAAAGACGCGGCGCCGTGCCTGTAGTCTTTCCAACCATAAAAACGACAAGCCCAGCGTCATGGGGCCCGTTAGACAGGGCGATTAAAAATATTTCCACTTATGACTGGG
>BTQV01000130.1:0-4235 GCA_036986055.1 Thermodesulfobacteriota bacterium | reverse complement strand
CTTAAAAGAAGATTCCTTGGCCGTGACGTTACGGAGTGGTCTTTAAGGGGGCGCGTCTTCTTCATGAGGTGGAGCCTCTTCTGGGCCTTGAGCCTTTTATATATCCTCACCCAGGCGCAGGCGTTATCAGTATCCACCTCGCAATGCCCATCCACCACGCCGCCGCAGGGGCCGTTCAAAAGCCCCTTGGGGCACTCCGTATGCGGGCATATGCCGGCGGTATCGGTAAGCAGGCACTCCCCGCATAACGAACAACCTTCGAAGAACCTCCCGTACCTCTCAACGCTTGCGAGGAAGATGGAATCGAGCGCGGCGAGCACGGGCTTGGTCTCGTCGGCTATATCGGCAACGGTCTTTACACCGGCTCCGCAGGCGAGCACGAGTATGGCGTCGGCTGCGTCTATCTCTTTTTTGGTTTTAAACTCCTTTAAAACTATCTGCCTGTAACAGGTCTCGCCGACGACGGAAGAGCCCGTAACCTCAAAACCCTTTTCAGTCAGGAAGCCGGCCATCTCGTCGAGTTCCTTGCTTCCGCCGGTCTGGCACTGCTCGGCGCAGGAGCCGCAGCCGAAGAGGTAGACCTTCCTCAAGCCGGCGAGTCCGTCGAGGACTTCTTTTGACCCTTTCTTTTTAGTTATTATCATCTTTTTTTAGAAACCCCCGGTATTGGCGCCGTTATTTAGCGCCCCGAACATCCCGGCCGCGGCGAGGGTGTTCTTCATGAGCATGGCGATGGTCATGGGACCAACGCCTCCGGGTACGGGCGTTATGAAGGAAGCCCTCTCCGAAGCGCCCCCGAAGTCAACGTCTCCAACGAGCCTTCCGTCGCCGGTGCGGTTTATACCCACGTCGATAACCACGGCCCCTTCCTTTATCCAGTCACCCTTTACAAAGGCCTCTCTGCCGACGGCCGCTATGAGTATATCGGCTGAGCGCACCTTGTCGGCAAGGGCGCGCGTCCTTGAATGGCAGACCGTGACCGTGGCGTTTCGCTGAAGAAGCAGCAACGCCGCGGGCTTTCCAACGATGTTGCTCCTGCCAACGACCACCGCGTCCATGCCCGATATCTCCACGCCCGTTGAATCTATGAGCTCCATTATGCCAAGAGGGGTGCATGGTACGAGGACCTGCGTTCCGGCCAAAAGCCTGCCCATGTTGTAAGGGTGGAAGCCGTCCACGTCCTTTTCAGGCCTTATGGACTCTATTACCGCACCTTCGTCTATATGGGAGGGCAACGGCAACTGTACCAGTATGCCGTGGACCTCATCTGTGTCGTTCAGTTCCCTTATGAGTTTCAGGAGTTCTTCCTGGGAGACGGTCTCTGCGAGTGTGTGCTGAAAGGAACGGATGCCCACGTCCTCGCATGCCCGGGCCTTGTTCCTCACATATACCCTTGACGCCGGGTCCTGGCCCACGAGCACAACGGCGAGCCCGGGCCTGGGGCCCCCACGGGAGACGAGGGCCTCAACGCCGTCGCGCACCTTTGCCCTCGCACCGCGGGCTATCTCTTTTCCGTCTATTACAGAAGCCATTGACATCTTTTCAGTCTCCCCCGTGCCGTAATAGTGAATGATAAGTATACTTTATCAATGTGCGCATTTCAAAGTCTTTAATAAAAAC
Organism: Thermodesulfobacteriota bacterium; assembly: GCA_036986055.1. GTDB lineage: Bacteria > Desulfobacterota > GWC2-55-46 > GWC2-55-46 > JADFVP01 > BTQV01. The sequence goes on along the minus strand of BTQV01000130.1, from coordinate 2,615 downwards.
TTTCTCTTGACACCTCTGTGGCCTCTATATATTATCGCAAAGAGGTTTACGAAATTTTTGATTTTCCCCCTTAAAAGAACATCTTTTCTGATATAATCCTATTAAGAGAAAGGAGGTCTCCATGGCTTTCTGGGACACTGTAAACGACGGACTTAAAAAATACGCCAAGGAAGGCTGGGACGTTGTAAGAGGCAGCGCCATTGCGGGCAAGAAACGCTATAATATACACTCGCTCCACAAAAAGGCCGAAAAACTCTTCGCAGAGATCGGCGGCATCGTCTACGACATGGCCAAGCCGCCCTATGAAAATCCCCTTTCAAGGCCCGACGTCCTCAAACTCGTTGAGGATATAAAGAAGGTGGAAGAGGAGATAGCCTCTGTCGAGGAAGAGATAGCGAAGATAAAGCACAAGGAGGGTTCCGAAGGCGAGGGAGCGAAAAAGGACGCCCCGGAAGAGCCCCCCGCCACTGATAAAAAATAGTTCAGGGGAAATTTTTTCCTTTCCCCCTCCGCCGGACGGACCCCGCCATCAAGCCCCTCGTCAATAACGGCTTTAACGGGTTCTTGCGCGCGCCTTCCGCCGCCGCCCTTAACCAGCCTAAAGACCCTCCAGTTGCTTATCCCTAACATCGGTGCTATTTTTAATCATAGGCGTATTTTCCCTGTGGACCTGTTTCATGGAACCCGAGAAAGACGGACTGAGCCTCTATGGAAAACATACCGATACTGAAAGACCTGGTAGTCCTCATGGCCGTAGCCGTGCCCATGAGCATACTGCTCACCAGGGTCGGGCTCCCCACTATTATCGGTTTTCTCCTTACAGGGATAATAATAGGCCCTTATGGCCTCGGACTTATAACGGAGATGCACTCCGTGGAGGTCCTCTCCCAGATAGGGATTGTCCTTCTACTATTCACCATAGGCCTTGAATTCTCCGTGGTGAGGCTTTTGAACCTGAAGCGCGTGGGGTTAATGGGCGGCGGGCTTCAGGTGGCCGTCACCACGACGATAGTCCTGCTCATAGGCATCTATGCGCGCGAGTCCCTTCCAACGGCGCTGCTCCTTGGCTTCATAGTCTCGCTCTCCTCCACGGCCATAGTGCTTAAACTCCTTACCGAGAGGGGCGAGCTAAGCTCCCCGCAGGGGTACTTTTCCGTGGGCGTCCTCCTCTTTCAGGACATAAGCATGGTGCTCATGTTCATGATAGTCCAGAGCATCGGCACCGACGCCCCCCCGCTTGAAGCCGCGAAACAACTCGCCGTCTCCTTCGGGGCCTTCGCCGTGATAGTCGTGGCTGTTGCCTACATCATCCCCAAGGTCTTCGACTATGTGGTGCGGCTCAGGAACAGGGAGGTCTTTATACTTACCATAGTGCTGGTTTGCCTGGGCACTGCATGGGTGACTTCGCTCTTCGGCCTCTCGCTCGCCATCGGCGCCTTTATCGCCGGGCTCGCCGTCTCCGAGTCCGAGTACTCCAACCAGATAGTCGCAGAGGTCATCCCCTTCAGGGATACGCTGGCGAGCCTGTTTTTCATATCCATAGGCATGCTCCTCGATTTCCAGTTCTTTATCTACAACATCCACTGGCTCCTCGCTCTCGTGGCCGGGGTCATCGTCTTAAAGACCATTATTATCCTGGGTGTGGGCCAGGTGCTGAAATACCCGCTGAGGCTCTCAATCGTTGCCGGGTTGAACCTCGCCCAGATCGGAGAGTTCTCTTTTATCCTTATAAAGATGGGACAGGACTACGCCCTCCTCGACCCGTGGCTCTACCAGACGCTGCTCGCCGCTTCCATACTAAGCATGGCCGTGACCCCCTTTATCTACAACAGGTCGTCGAGGCTCGCCTTCGAGGTGGGCCATTACATGGGCAAAAAGGCCTCGACAAAAGAACCTAAAAGGCCCGCGCCTTCGAACCACGTTGTAATAGTAGGCTACGGTATCAACGGCAGGAACCTGGCCAGGGTCCTGAAGGAGACCGCCATCCCCCACGTCATCCTCGAGGTCAACATAGACAGGGTAAAAAAGGCCAAGGAAGAAGGCCACAAGGCCTTCTTCGGCGACGCCTCGCACCCCGAGATTTTAAAGGGCGTTGGCGTTGAGAAGGCGAAGATGGTGGTAATCTCCGTGGCAGACCCCATTACCACGAGGAGAGTGCTTAGACTTGCGAGGGATATTAACCAGGCGGTTACAATAGTCGTAAGGACGCGGTACATAAGGGAGGTGGAAGAGTTATACAAACTCGGCGCGGACCAGGTAATACCCGAGGAGTTCGAGACCTCGGTGGAGATATTCGCAAGGGTCTTACGGGACTACCGCATACCCTCGAATATTATCCAGAACCAGGTCGACATGGTAAGGGAGGAGGGGTACGCCATGCTCAGGTCCACAGCCCCGGCGCCTGCAAGCGAACGTCTCACGAGGCTGACGTCCATATTCGAGGCGAGCCTCATGGACACCTATTACGTTGAAGGCGGATGCGCCGTCACGGGCAAGACCATAGCACAACTGAACATGAGGAAGGTGACAGGGGCCACCATAATAGCGGTTATAAGGAAGGGCCAGGCGCATACCAACCCCAAGGCCGATTTCAAGATTGAGTCCGGCGACATACT
>BTQV01000129.1:0-4308 GCA_036986055.1 Thermodesulfobacteriota bacterium | reverse complement strand
CGCCAACATAGGCACCTCCGAGGACAAATTCGACATTAAAGAGGAGCTCGAAAAACTAAAAGCCGCCGTCGAGGCGGGCGCAGACGCGGTGATGGACCTTTCAACGGGCGGAGACTTAAAGGCCATAAGGAGGGCCATACTCGACGAGTCGCCCGTGCCCATAGGCACGGTGCCGCTCTACGAGGCCGCTGTTACGAGCAGGGAGCGCGGTAAATCCTTTGTCCAGCTCGACCCCGAAGAGATCTTCGAGGTCATAGAGAGCCAGGCCGAGGAGGGGGTTGATTTTATGACCCTTCACTGCGGCGTCACGCAAAAGGCCCTTGCAAGGATAGAGCAAGAGGGGCGCATAATGGGTGTCGTAAGCCGCGGCGGCGCTCTTACCGCCGAGTGGATGAAGTTCAATAAAAGGGAAAATCCGCTCTTCGAGGATTTTTCACGCCTTGTAAAAATAGCCAGGAAATACGACGTCGTCCTGAGCCTCGGAGACGGCCTGAGACCGGGGTGCCTCGCCGACGCCACGGACAGGGGGCAGATAGAGGAGCTTGTAACCTTGGGGGAACTGTCGAGCAGGGCCCGCGACGAGGGCGTTCAGGTAATGATAGAAGGCCCCGGACACGTGCCCATAGACCAGGTAGAGGCGAATATACTTCTTCAGAAAAGACTCTGTAACGGCGCGCCTTTTTACGTCCTCGGCCCACTTGTGACGGATATAGCGCCGGGCTACGACCACATCACCTCCGCCATAGGAGGGGCCATAGCCGCTTCCGCCGGAGCGGATTTTTTATGCTACGTTACGCCCTCGGAACATCTGAGGCTGCCCGACGTCGCAGATGTGAAGGAAGGGGTCATTGCGGCGAGGATCGCCGCCCATGCCGGCGATATAGCCAAGAACAAACGTTTTATGGATTCTGATATAAGGCTTTCCCATGCGAGAAAAAAACTTGACTGGGACGAGCAAATCAGGCTCTCCATAGACCCGGAGAGGGCCAGGGTCTTAAGAGAGACGACTGCGCCCATGGACAGCGATGTATGTTCCATGTGCGGAAGCCTCTGCGCTATAAAGATAACCGGTGACTGAGATGGTGGTTGCTCGAGGGAAGGGGATGCGGGGTCAGTCTTTTCCGTTGTCCACTTCGACGCGGTTTCTGCCGCTCTTCTTTGCCCTGTAAAGGGCGTCGTCCGCCCTGTTTACGAGGTCTCCGTGGTCCTTGATTTTCTCATGGGGATATGAGGCCACGCCGAGGCTCATGGTAATATTTACGCCCGGGAGGTCTTTGTAGGAGTGTCCTTCGATTATACTCCGGAGCCTTTCTGCCTCGCCCCGGGCCCCTGCAAGGTCGGTATGGGGCAGGATTATGGCGAACTCCTCGCCGCCGTAGCGGGCCACAATGTCGGACTTCCTTATCGCCTTCCATATGGTCTCGGCTATCTCCTTCAGGACCATGTCGCCTGTACGGTGTCCGTAGTTATCATTAATCCTCTTGAAGTTATCTATATCCATCATAATAAGCGACAGCGGGGTATTGTAGCGCGAGGCCCTCTCGAAATCCTCCTCGAGCCTCAGGTAGAAATGGTTGTGGTTGTAGAGGGAGGTGAGGTGGTCCCTTATGGACGCCTCTCTTAAATGCTCTTTCTCGTCAGTGAGTTTTTGATATATACGCGCGTTCCTTATGGCGTGGAAAGAGGAGTTGGCCACGATCCTGCAGAAAGCGATCTCGTCTTTGCTGAAACCGTGGGCCTTCTTTTTTGTCCTTAAAAAGATAGTTCCAAGTACCCTGTCATTGAAGACGATGGGCACTATGAGCACGCTCTTGTCCCTTAATTTGTATATGAAGCTCTGTACCCCTTTCATGATGGGATGGGACGTCATCTCGTCTATGAAGAGAGGTTTTTTTGATTTTACCGCTGCTTGTATCTCAGGGTATTTTGAGAGGTCGATCTTCAAGTTCCGTAAGCCCGGGTCGTCATGGGATGCCAGCACATAACCCTCGTCTTCGTTTGAAACGAGCACTATGGAGCAACGCTCCGCACCGGTGGCCTCGGCTACCCTCGTGACGATTGTCTTAAAGACCTCCCTGGGGTTCAGGCTCGCGGATATGGCGTAGCTGATTTCAACGAGAGACTCGATGTTTTTCTTCTCTTCGTTGAGGGTCTCGTAAAACCCGCCGATCCTTATCTGTTCCATTATCCTCGCGTTGAGTTCCGCCTCGTCAAGGGGTTTGAATATAAGGTCGTCGGCGCCGCCGGAGATGATGTCGAGGAGGTTCCTTTTCTCCTTTTTTTCGGAGACGACTATGATGGAAGGGCGGTGGTTGGTGCTCAATTCGCGTATCTTCCGGCACATATCAAGGACCTTTTTGTCCGTCCCGGAAAGATTGAGGAGAATTACGGAAGGATGCCATTGGCGGACGGTCTTCAATACGTCTTCGCCGCCGTCGGCGAAGCGCGCTACAAAACCCTTTGAACTCAAGACCTTCCGGAAAAAATCCGTCTCCTCGGCGCCGTCGTTGATGACAAGTATCTTCTCGTCTCCGGATTTCCCGGTATTTTTGTGCAGACTTCCCATTTTGCCTTGATTATAAAGAGCAAAGATTAAAGTAGGATTAAAGATGCCACGTTTTTCTATACAAGTCTGTACTTTTTATTACATTTTTGGCGGAGCGGGGTACGGCTTTTTTACATCGCCTCCGGAAAAATCAAAACTTGTCTCTTGACCTCGTTTTTTCTATGTCTTATTATTATCCCTGCAGTTCCTAAAGCCTTTCCTCTCTCAAGGTTCTTTTCATGCCGGCGTAGCTCAGCGGAAGAGCAACTGATTCGTAATCAGTAGGTCGGGAGTTCGATTCTCCCCGCCGGCTCCATTCTTGATGCGGTCCCCGCCGTATAGCGCCAATTTGCCTCCGGCCCGCCTCCGTTATGGAGAAGCGCGGAGCTTGTCCCGGTGCAGGTCCGGACAAGTCGGGCTTATCGGCCCTGGTTGTCTATAAAGTCCAGGAGCACCTTCGCCGGTACGTATCCGGGCAGGAGCCTGCCGTCAGGGAGTATTATCGCCGGGGTCCCCCTTATCCCGAGTTCACGTCCGAGTTTTATGGTGTCGTCAACCTCGGTTGTTTCGCAAGAGGGTTTTGGTATCTTCTTCCCGGCATAGACGTCTTCGAGAAGTTTCAGAGATTTCTCGCAGACAATCGTCTTGCTCTTGTCGTAGGCTTCGGGGTGTATGGGGAGCGGATACATCTTCAGGTAAAATACTATGTCTTTTCTCTCTTTTACAATCTTTTTTATTTCTTTGTGCAATTTGGCGCAGTATGGGCAATCGGGGTCGTCGAAGACGATTATCCTTTTTTCGGCCCCGGGGTCTCCCATGACGAGGGCGTGCTCAAGGGGTATCCTTCCCGCATCCACCTTTTTAAGTTTTTGCGCTTCACCTAACTTCTCCAGGGCCGTGAACCTGATGCTTTCCATGAGATATTTCTTCCCGAAGTCCACATAGACCGTGAATTTCTTGTCCTCCCTCGTCAACTCAACCTGCCAGATCCCCTTTACCGGGGACGGCTTGATGTCTGTTATCTCGGCGCCGAATTTCTCCGTCTTCAGGAGTTTCTCCGCCTCTTTCTTTTTAAGGGTGTGGCAGTCGGCGCATTCGCCGCCGCAGCCCGGTCCCTGAAAGGCGGAGACGTCCGTTGCCTGCGCGCCCATAAACATAAGGACGGAAAGTAAGACCGCGTAAAAGAGAGTACGGTTCATTCTTATTCCCTTTCCCATATTAAAATAAAGGCCTCTTTACTCCTTGAGGCCGAGCACATCCTGCATATCGTAAATGCCGTCGGGTTTGTCGGACAGCCACAGCGCGGCCCTGAGGGCGCCCTGGGCAAAGGTCTCGCGCGACGAGGCCCTGTGAGTTATCTCTATCCTCTCTCCGGGGCCCGCGAATATGGTGGTGTGGTCGCCCACTATGTCGCCGGCGCGTATGCTCTGGATTCCGATCTCTTCGCGCCTGCGCTCGCCGATAATCCCCTTCCTCTCGTAAACCGCGACTTTTTCAAGGTCCCTGCCCAGCGTATTGGCCGCCACCTCCGCTATGCGGAGCGCCGTGCCGGAAGGGGCGTCTTTCTTGTGCCTGTGGTGGTACTCTATAATCTCAATGTCGTAATCCCTGCCCACCACCGAGGCGGCGTCGGCCACGAGTTTAAAGAGGAGGTTCACGCCCACGCTCATATTAGGCGCCATAACAACCCTCGTCTTATGAGCCAGTTCCTTGATCCTGTCCCTCTGGTGGTGTGAGAAGCCCGTCGTGCCTATGACAAGCGC
>BTQV01000128.1:0-4341 GCA_036986055.1 Thermodesulfobacteriota bacterium | reverse complement strand
TTCTACTTTGGAGGAAGGAGCGTTGAGAAGGTGGTAAGTTCTGTACGGGTAAGGTGATAGAATGTAAAATCAAGTATTGCCTCCACAGTCAACCCTGTTAATCTTCCCCCCAGTTGACACCCCCACCCCGTAAGGTTATAATCCCCCGATAAAAGTAAGGGGATTTTTTTGCCAATGCTCGGTAGGACACTTATATTCATCGGCGTTATAATCCTGGTCATCGGTATCCTCCTCTTAGTCTCGCCGAAGATTCCCTTTCTCGGCAAACTTCCCGGCGACATATATTATAAGAAGGATAACTTCACCCTCTACTTTCCCTTTACCACTTCCATTATAATCAGTATAATCATATCATTCCTACTCTATATATTCACAAGGCGCTGATGTTGTAAAAATGAGACTTTTTAAGCGTTTGTGGCCTTTATGACACAGGTGATGGAATCTTACCGGAGATAAGGGCTTGATTTTACTTGATTTTGAACTCTGGCACGGTTATTGTATATTAAATACTTGTTATGCTACAGAAGACGATAAAAAAGACCATAGAATTCTCAGGCGTGGGGCTCCACACGGGCTGTAACGTAAGGGTAAGGGTTACCCCCGCGGGGGCCGACTCGGGCATTACCTTTATAAGGACGGACATCCCCGGGTCTCTTCCCATAAAGGCCGAGGGGCGCAACGTCGTTAACACCAATTACGCTACTACCCTGGGCCGTAACGGCGTTACCATATCCACGGTGGAGCATATTCTGGCCGCCTTTTACGGGCTCGGAGTGGACAACGCCTCCATAGAGATCAAGGGGCCGGAAGTCCCGGTACTCGACGGGAGCGCCGAGAAGTTCATAGAGATGATAGAGGCCGCCGGCATAAGGGAACTTAACGCCGAAAAGTTATACCTCGTTATCAAGAGGCCCATAAATGTCTCTGAGGGCGACAAATACGTGCTCCTCATGCCCACAAAGGGCGGGGGTGTTACCATAGACTATTCCATCGACTTCTCGCACCCCTTTCTTAACAAGCAGACCTTCTCCGGGCTCTTCTCAAGGGATGTCTTTAAAAAGGAGATAGGGAGCGCAAGGACCTTCGGCTTCCTCCAGGACGTTGAGAAGCTCAGGGCCAACGGCCTTGCAAGGGGCGGTTCGCTCAGTAACGCCGTCGTCGTTGGCGAGACTGACATCTTAAATAAAGACGGGCTCAGGTACCCCGATGAGTTCGTGAGGCATAAGGTCCTTGACCTTATGGGCGACCTCTCTCTGGCCGGAGCCCCTATTTCGGGCCGTATCGTGGCCCACAGGTCGGGCCATGCCCTGAACCATAAACTCATTCAGAAGATTATGAAACAGCCTTCGCGCTGGGAATTAAAGGGGCTCGCGCCGCAAAGGCCCGCGAAAGAGACCGGTCACGTATTACAGAAGGCGGCGACCCTTTAATATAATAAAAAAACTCTCTAACACCTCACTGCGTTAACGACAAAAAGACCCTTCGGGGTCTTTTTGTCGTTCCGGTCCCTTTTTTATTATTAAATATATCCCGCCCGGGTCCCCAGCCGTCCTTTGGGTGGGGGAAGCCGCCGTCCCCTTGAAACCCACTCCCAACTCCACGTCAATTGTAAAAAAACCGTTGTTATGATAGAATTTATCAGTAAACTCAGTAAACATGGACGGATGTAGCCTGCCGGATCTTTTTAAACAAGCCACGCCGCTTTAAGCAGCGGGTATTAATATTTCCATGTGGATTGCCTCGCATCAGGAATCCGGGAATTCAATCCAAAAAAATTTAAAATCTCAGAGATGACCCCAAAGACGGCGTTCAATAAAAAACAGGCCAGGGTAACAGAGCAGATAACGCTTGAAGACAACTCGCTGGCCATGCGGCTCTTCGGAGAGGGCGGGTCGAATATAAGGACATTCGAGAAGAAGCTCGGCGTGGAGATAGACACGCGCGGGAACCTCGTAACCATTCAGGGCGGGCCCCGCAAGGTCGAGCTGGCAAAAAAACTCATCCTCGAACTCTACGCCCTTCTCGAAGGCGGCTACCCCCTATACCCCCACGACCTCGATTACGCCATAAGGATGATATCCTCGGACAGGGACGTGCGCCTCGCCGACGTCTTCATGGACACGGCCTACATATCATTCAAGAAGAAGGTAATCTCCCCCAAGAGCATCACCCAGAAGAGATACGTCGACGCCATAAGGAAATTCGACATGGTCTTCGCCATAGGGCCGGCGGGCACGGGCAAGACCTATCTCGCCATGGCCATGGCCGTGAGCGCCCTGATGGCCAAGGAGGTGGACAGGATCATACTCACGAGGCCCGCCGTTGAGGCGGGCGAGAGGCTCGGTTTTCTCCCCGGCGACATTACGGCCAAGGTGGACCCCTATCTCCGGCCCCTCTACGACGCCCTCTACGATATGATAGATTACGAGAGGGTGGAAAAACTCCTTGAGAGGGGCATCATAGAGGTGGCGCCGCTGGCCTTTATGAGGGGGAGGACCCTTAACGACTCCTTCATAATACTTGACGAGGCGCAAAACACCACCATCGAGCAGATGAAGATGTTCTTAACGAGGCTCGGTTTTGACTCGAGGGCCGTAATTACAGGCGACATTACGCAGATAGACCTCCCGCTGGCAAAGCCTTCGGGCCTTGTGGCGGCGCAGAAGATATTAAAGAAGGTCGAGGGCATAGAGTTTGTCAACTTCTCCGAGGCCGACGTGGTGCGCCACCCCCTTGTCCAGGAAGTGATAAAGGCATTTGAAAGGGCCGACGCCAAGAAAAGGCAGAAGGCCCGGGAGCCGGAGTAATAACCGGTGTTTTTCAGGGTGAAAAATAAAGATGTCTCATAAGGTCCTTGTCACCGACAGGGTAAATAGCGGTAAGGTAAGGTTTCTAAGGGCCATATTGATGGCTTCGCTAAAGGCACTGTCCAGGCCCGGCTCTGAGGTAAGCGTACTTATTACCGGCGACGGGGAGATGAGGTCGCTTAATAAAAAATACCGTAACATCGACAGGACCACCGACGTCTTGAGTTTTCCCATGGACGACGCTGTAATCCTCGGCGATATCGTTATATCAATGGAAAAGGTCGTTGCGCAGGCACGGGAGTACGGGGTAGGAGAGGACGGGGAACTCGCGAGGGTCGCGGTCCACGGTCTCCTTCATCTCCTTGGCTACGACCATGTAAAAGGCGGGAGGCAGGCCCGGCAAATGAAGCTCAAGGAGGCGGAACTCCTCAAGGCGCTTCTCGATAAAGGCCTCCTTGTAAAAACCGACGCCGCGGCGACGGCCAATAATTCTTCCAGTGGTGGATGATGGGCAATGAGGGCGACATAATAAAACCCAAGGGCTGGCTCGGCAGTCTCAACTGCGCCATAGAGGGGATTATCTACGCCTTCAAGACCCAGAAGCATATAAAGATACACTACCTCCTTGCAGTTGCGGCCCTTGTGCTGAGTCTTCTCTTTAAACTCCCCGTCATTGAGTTCGTCCTCTTCGCCTTTTCCATCATAATACTGCTCTTCGCCGAGATGCTAAATACCGCCATAGAGGAGGCGGTAAACTTAATCGAGGACAAGCACAATAAGATAGCCAAGAACACCAAGGACATCTCCGCCGGGGCCGTACTCATCGCCTCTATAGGCGTTGCCATAATGGTTTACATGATATTCACCGAGCACTTGAACGAGCCCGCCGCACAGGTGCTTGGCCGTATGGAGGATTTTGCCGGGCATATAGCGGTGATTTCGCTCCTTCTGGTGCTCATAGCCGTTGTCGTTATAAAGGCGATTTCCGGTAAGGGGCGTCCCCTTCACGGGGGCATGCCCAGCGGCCACGCGGCCGTGGCCTACTCGCTCTTTACGTCCATCACAATAATCACCCTCAACCCGCTCGTGAGCATCCTCGCCTTTGTAATGGCCCTTATGGTGAGCCACTCAAGGCTTCTCGGCGGGATACACTCGAGGTTGGAGGTATTTCTCGGCGCCCTTCTCGGCTTCGGCCTTACGCTCCTCCTGTATCAGGGTTTTATTTATTTATAATTATGATAAAGAGATACTTTGGAGCGGCACTTACCGGGGCCCTTCTCATAGCCTCCTTCGCCCCCTTCGGATACTGGCCTCTCGCCTGGGTCGCGTTTATCCCGCTGCTACTCGCCCTTGACGGCGTCGCCCCTTCAAGGGGTTTCTTCCTCGGCTTTTTAGCGGGCTTCGTCTTTTTCCTCGGCACAGTCTACTGGGTCGTCAATTCCATGCACTCTTACGGCGGCCTCGGCCTTGCGACGAGCGTCCCCTTGATGCTCCTCCTCGCGGCGTTTTTGAGCCTCTATCCGGGGTTCTTCGG
>BTQV01000127.1:0-4368 GCA_036986055.1 Thermodesulfobacteriota bacterium | reverse complement strand
CCCTCTTCCACGATAACGGGAACATCACGGCTGCCGCCGGAGATCCCGAGCATCCTCTCCATATTCGAGGCAGAGGCCTTGACGTTTACATACTCTACTTCGTAACCCTTTTTCGCGTAATCCTCACGGGCCGCTGTCGTGTAGGGTCAGGTGTCCTTGCCGAATATCAAGACTTTTTCTTCCATAAGAGCCCCCTTTAGTTCAAGGTTTATCATATTAATAATACCCCCGAAAACTTATAAACTCAAGTGCTATCTTCGCTTTTCAACGCCCCTCCTCTCGCAGTATCTGTATATGGGGCAGCGACTGCAGAGCGGCGAGACGGGCCTGCAGATATTTTGCCCGTAAGTCACGAGGAGGTCGTTAAAGGGTATCCAGTATCTTTTGTCGAGGGTCTCCCTCAGCGCGTACTCCGTCTGGAGCGGGTTCTTCGTCCTTACAAGGCCCCAGCGGTTGGTAATCCTGTGGACATGGGTATCCACGCATATGCCCGGTTTTCCGTAACCCATGGTGACGACGAGGTTGGCCGTCTTTCTCCCCACACCCTTGAGTTTGAGGAGTTCGTCTATGGTGTCGGGCACCTTCGAGGAGTACGTCCGCACCAGGACCCCGGCGATATCCTTCAACTGCACGGCCTTGGTCCTGTAAAAACCCGCGGGGTAAATGGCCTTCTCGATTCTCGATACTTTGAGCGCCGCGAGTTTTTCAGCCGTGGGCGCGATATTAAAGAGCCTCTCCGAAGAGGCCCGTGTCGTAGAGTCCTTGGTCCTCAAGCTCAATATGCAGGAGACGAGGACCCTGAAGGGGTCTTTGTCTTCCCCCTCAGAGACTACGGTCACATAGGGGGTCTTCAACTTCGCGCACTCACTCCTTAGTATCCTCATGACCTCGGGGATGTCGGTGCTTTTCATATTTGTTTTTTTCAGGTTTTAAAAAAGGGCGGCCCGGAAACAGGCCGCCCTTCTGAGCGTTAAGCGTTAACGGGATGGACCTTAAAAAAGGTCTGTCCCATCTTACATCATGTCCATTCCGCCCATTCCACCCATTCCGCCCATGCCGCCCATTCCTCCGGGCATTCCCATGGGGGCCTTCTCATCCCTGGGCTTCTCAACAACTATGGCCTCGGTCGTGAGCATGAGAGAGGCGATGGAAGCCGCGTTCTGGACGGCTATCCTCGAGACCTTGGTGGGGTCTATGACACCGGCCTTTACAAGGTCCTCGTAGGTCTCGGTGGCCGCGTTAAAGCCGAAGGCGGCGCCCTTGCTGGTCTTCACCTTCTCAACGACTATGGAACCCTCGAGACCGGCGTTAGCGGAAATCTGGCGAAGAGGCTCTTCAAGCGACCTCTTGACGATGTCCACGCCGAACTGCTGCTCGCCTTCGAGCTCGAGTTTATTGAGTGCGCCGAGCGCCCTCATGTAAGATACGCCGCCCCCGGGCACGACGCCTTCCTCCACGGCGGCCCTGGTGGCGTGGAGCGCGTCCTCGACCCTGGCCTTCTTCTCCTTCATCTCCGTCTCGGTGGCGGCGCCGACGTTTATCACGGCCACTCCCCCGGCGAGTTTGGCGAGCCTTTCCTGGAGCTTCTCCTTGTCGTAATCAGAGGTGGACTCCTCTATCTGCGCCCTTATCTGCTTTATCCTGCCCTCGATGTCGGCCTTCTTGCCCGCTCCGTCTATGAGGGTGGTATTCTCCTTGTCTATCACTATCCTCTTGGCCGTTCCGAGGTCTGTAATATCCACGCTCTCGAGCTTGACGCCCAGTTCCTCGGCGATGAGCTTGCCGCCTGTAAGTACGGCTATGTCGTCGAGCATGGCCTTACGTCTGTCGCCGAAGCCCGGTGCCTTTACCGCGCAGGCGTGGAGCGTGCCGCGGAGTTTGTTGATTACAAGAGTTGCCAGCGCCTCACCGTCAACGTCCTCGGCGAGGATAAGAAATGGCCTTCCCGTCTTGGCGATCTTTTCAAGCAGAGGCAGAAGGTCGCGCATGTTGGAGATCTTCTTCTCGTGGATAAGGATATAGGCGTCTTCAAGGATGCACTCCATCCTCTCGGCGTCGGTTACGAAGTAGGGTGAGAGGTAACCCCTGTCGAACTGCATCCCCTCGACGACCTCGAGCTCCGTCTCCATGCCCTTGGCCTCTTCAACGGTTATAACGCCTTCCTTGCCCACCTTCTCCATGGCCTCGGCTATAATCTCGCCGATGGTTGCGTCCCCGTTGGCGGAAATGGTGCCCACCTGAGCTATCTCGTCCTTATCCTTGATGGGTTTGGACATCTTCTCAAGCTCACTAACCACAACGCCTACGGCGTTGTCGATGCCCCTTTTAAGTTCCATGGGGTTGTGGCCGGCGGCTACGAGTTTGCTCCCTTCCCTGAAGATAGCCTGGGCGAGGACCGTGGCTGTGGTGGTGCCGTCTCCGGCGATGTCAGAGGTCTTGCTCGCCACTTCCCTGACCATCTGCGCGCCCATGTTCTCGAAATTGTTCTCTAACTCTATTTCCTTTGCAACGGTGACGCCGTCCTTTGTAATGGTGGGAGAGCCGAAACTCTTCTCGATTACCACGTTTCTGCCCTTTGGGCCCAGTGTTACCTTTACCGTATCAGCAAGGGTATTTACCCCTTTGAGGATCAAACCCCTTGCGATATGACTGAATACTATCTCTTTTGCCGACATTGTTTTACTTCCTCCTGGATTTTTCTATGATTAAATAAGGTTAGCCGACGATACCGAGGATATCGTCCTCGCCCATGATGAGGTGTTCCTCACCATCTATCTTGACCTCGGTGCCGGCGTATTTGCTGAAGAGCACCCTGTCCCCGACCTTTACCTCGGTTGGTATTAACTTGCCGTTGTCGTCCTTTTTGCCGGGACCAACGGCCACGACCGTACCTTCGGCGGGCGCCTCCTTGGCGCTCTCGGGGATGATTATCCCTCCCTTGGTCTTCTCTTCCTCTTCAAGCCTCTTGACGAGTACTCGGTCACGAAGCGGTGTGATTTTCATTGTTTTCTTCTCCTCCTTTTATTTGGGTGTTTTTTTATTACTGTTAGCGGACAATATTACTCGTGAAGAGTTTTGTGTCAGTAAATATATGACCGGGACCCGGATTTGTCAAGAAAAAATTAGCACTCATTGACCTTGAGTGCTAAGAGCCTTTAATCACTAAGTTTTTTAATCATACGGCCCTCTCAAGAGAGGCCCGGCCCCCGGCGAAGGCCGGTTTAAGGGAACCGGGCATAGAGACAGAACCGGAACAAGAATCCCGCGCCACAGGACCCGCTTTCCCGCCTCCACCAGCCCGGCCGCACGTTAAACCCCTTTGTCCCTCACCACCTTGCCCGCGTCCCGGGCAAAGAGTCCTTATAACTTATAAAGAGAGAGGTGGAAAAAAAGTTCCCCTTCTTATATAATAAAAAGTTTGAACCCGTACAAAGGACAAAGGTAATCCGACCCATGGCGCGAAGACAGTTGAAAAAAGATGAGTTCAAAGAGGCGTTCGTTGAGCCTTTCCTTGAAGGCCCGGAGTGCGTGGACCACGCCGGCAGGGAGACCCTCGTCATAAAGGGCTTGAGGCAGAACAACCTGAAAGACCTCGATATAGAAATACCCCATGACAGGATAACGGCCGTAGTCGGGCTCAGCGGCTCGGGCAAGTCGTCGCTCGCCTTCGACTCCCTCTTCGCCGAGGGGAGATGGAGGTTCATGGAATCGCTCTCCACCTACACGCGACTCTTCCTCGAAAGGATGGACAGGCCCGAACTCGACTCTATCAGAAACATCCGCCCGGCCATAGCCGTGGAGCAGAAGAACCCCGTGCGCACAAGCCGCTCAACTGTGGGCACGGCCACGGAGATTAACGACTGCCTGAGGATCATCTTCGCAAGGATAGGACGCGTCCACTGTACTGAATGCGGGGCCGAGGCGCAGGTCCACGACCCGTCCCGCGCGGCAGGAGAACTCCTCAAGGAACTTGAGGGGCAACGGGTGACCCTGGGATTTACAATACAAAGCAAGGGCGAGGAGATGGACGCCCTCGTTGCAGGTCTTCTTAAAAAGGGTTTTATCAGGATACGGGTGGGGAAAGAGACCTATGACCTGAGTTTTGAAAGGCCCAAAATCTCTAAAACAAAAAAACTTGACGTGGTGGTAGACAGGCTCGTGCTTAAAGGTAAAGAGAGGGCGCGGCTCGTGGACTCGCTCGAAACGTCCTACAGGGAAGGGGGCGGACAGGCCTGGGTTGAATTAGAGGACGGAAAAATCAAGAGGTTCTCAAACCTGCCGGTTTGCGGCGTGTGTAACGCCGCGGTGGAAAAACCCACCCCCCTAAGCCTCTCCTTCAACCACCCCGTGGGGGCGTGCCCGGAGTGC
>BTQV01000126.1:0-4404 GCA_036986055.1 Thermodesulfobacteriota bacterium | reverse complement strand
AGGGGATGAAAATAAAGGGGATTATGGAGGCAACGGTTTGCGGATTACACCGGCAGGCTCATATTCGCCCGGCCTCCAATAATCCCCTTCGCGATGGACAGGTCAGCCGCTTGCCGGCGGAAAGATGGAGTCGGTATACTGTTCCATTACCCATCCGTACTTTCCGTTTGGAAGCTCCACGTAAAGCCAGCCCGGGGCCTTGCCGCGGATAATGAGAACCTCGTCCTCGAGGACCTGATATATTACGGGGTTGTAAAGGTCCGGCCCCGTCCTTACGTTCAACCTCGCCGACGTGACCAAGACGCTGCCCGTAGCCGGCTCGGCAGGCTCGACTATGGCAGGCGGCGCGAGCAGGACCGTCGCCGTCGCCGGCGGCTCCACGACAACGAAACCTCTTGGGACCCTGCGGTAAAAGATGCTGCTGTAGTAGTAATACAAGGCCCCCCCGACCCAGATGCGCTTGTATCTGACCCCGAGGCTTGCCACTATGGTGCCGATAGGTGGCCCCACGACAACGAAACCTCTTGGACGCCTGTAATAGAAGAGGCCGCGGCGGTAGAAATATTCCCTGTCTCTCACAACTACCCTATGACGCCTTTTTGGAAGCCTCCTGGCGAACTGGCCCGGACGGAGTATGGGCCTTGAGATGATAACCCTCCCGCCCCTCTTCCTATGTTTGCGGGGTATGGGCCTTGAGACGATAACCCTCTCGCCCCTCTCGCCCCTTTCGCCCCTTTTCCTGTGTTTGCGGCTGGCCAGGGCGTTGCCGTCTGTAAAGGTAAAGCTCATGGCGAGCACGCCGACCAGGATTAGCGTAAAGGAGCGGAGCGCTGATTTTGATCTCAGGTTCATGGTACCTCTCCTCCTTTCTGGATCTTCTTCATTGGTTATGGGGCGCGATTGACAGGATAATATAAATTTTATGAGGCGGCCAACACTATAACCATACCGCTTTTAGGAAGAATTGGCAACCGCTGACTTGCGGGGCAAGAGTTCAAAAGGTTTTTTAATCAAGACGAAGGCCGGTCCGGCCCCTCTCTCAGAGCCGGAACCACGACGGGGTGGACAGGAGGGGACTCCCGCCGTTTACTCCTTGACCGTAACCTTTCCCATCATGGTGTTATGGATGAAGCAGATGTAATAGTATTCACCGGGCCTTAAGAATGTATGCTCGAATATTGCGCCGGGGCCTATGCCGGGGGCAAAGAAATACCCGTCGCTGGGGAAGTCGAGCGTTCCTATTACGTGGGTCTTGTCGTCCTCGTTGACCCAGCGGACGGTCTCACCCGCGCCTATTACGATGTTATCGGGGCGGAAGACGTTTTTAACCGTCCCGGACGGCCTTGGGGCGTAAACGATGTTAACGCCGTCAACGACCTCGGGCCGCACAGGCGCTGAGAGAAGGGCCGTTACGACCCTCCGGTGGACCTTCCGGTGAAAGGCGTTGTCTCCGCTGATTCTGGCCTGAGTCTTTGCGAGGTTCATCGCCGTCTTAAATAGGAGTTCCTTTTCGGCGGGAGGGGTCCCGGGCCTTCGGACCGTGGCGATTATTTTTGTTACAAAGGGCTCTATCCGGGGTCCGATCCTTTTCACAAGCAAGCTCATTACGAGCCTGTTGTCTTTGAGCATGGCCTTCTGGAACTCTTTTATAATCTCCTCATCGCCTGAGATGTCCGGCGACGGCAATGTCTGGATGAGGCGCTGCGTATTCCGGTAAAAAATCTTATCTCCTGTCTTCTTGCTGTAGGCCTTGGCGAGCCTCTCCGCCGTCTCAAGGAGCGCCGTCTTTTCAGCGGGGAGGGTGCGGGGCTCGAAGGCCTCCTCGATAACGGCCTCTACAAGCTCTTGGATACCCTGCCTGACCTTTCCCCTCGCAGGGTCACGGCCGAGCCCGCCGCCGTAGAGCATCCTCTCCTGTATCTCTTTCTTGATTTTTTCCTCTTCAGCAACGGTCATGGCCGGTGAGGTGAGGATAATACGGCGTATCTTCAGTTGAAAGGCGTCGTCGCCCTTGACCACGCTGTAAGCGCTGGCGAAACGAAGCGCCTTTTTAAGGAGTTCGTCCTTTTCGGCCGGCGGGGTCTGAGGACCAAGGGCCCTGTCAATAAGCCGCGTTACTACACCCTCGATGACTATGTCGTTGGATTTTTCAAGAATTTTTTCGCGCGCCGAGGCGTAAGGGACAGACAGAAAAACGAGGGTGCATACCAGAATGACAAAAAACGGAATTTTTTCAACTCGCCTCATAACAATAATCACCTGCCTGAGATCAAGATATAAATTAAGGTGTAAACCACGGTCTCCGTGGTCGACGGCTGGCGTAAGGGCTGCTAAATACCGCAGGCTACGGGAGTTCTGCGCGGCCCGGTTATTTGGATATCACTATCTCCCCGGGCGCGTTGTCAACGGTTAATCGACGCCCTGCCCCGGTCTCACACCCCGAACCTCTCCTCAAACTCGTCTATTATGGTCAGGAATTCCTCGGAGAGCCTTTGTCTCGTTTCCCTTATTATCTCTTCGGGGACCTTTTTGTAAAAGGCCTCGGCTATGGCGCCCGCTATGGAGGCGAGGGTGTCGCTGTCGCCGCCGAGGCTTACTGCCTTTCTTACGGCGTCCTCGTAGTCCGTCGATTCGAGAAATGAAATCATCGCCTCTGGCACCGTGCCCTCGCAGGTGGCGTTAAAGACGTAATCGGGCCTTATCCCGTCGAGAGTCCTTGAGAGGTCATAATGAAAACGCTTCTCTATCTCCCCCTTTATCTCCTCTTTAGTCTTTCCCGTACGCGCAAGGAATACGGCGAGCGCCGTGGCCTGAGCGCCCTTTATACCCTCTGGATGGTTATGCGTTACCTCGGCGCTCTTCTTCGCCTCGTCGAGCACCTCTTCTATGGAACTGAAAGCGAAACCCACGGGAGTAACCCTCATGGCCGAGCCGTTGCCGAAACTGTTGTAAGGTGCGGACTCCTTTGAGACGGCCCACTCGTAAAAATACATGCCGTAACCCCTGTCGGGATATTTTATCGCGAATTCCTTAAGCGCGTCCTTGTAATCGGCTTTTTCAAGTATGGCCGAGGCAACGGCAACGGTAAGGACAGTGTCATCGGTAAAAGTGGAAAACTTGCTGAAAAGGGGGAAGTCCGTGCTCTTAACGGGCGTCACCTCGTAAATGGAACCTATAATGTCTCCCGCTATCGCTCCGATCATCTTTTACGTACCCGTGTTTAAAGGATTGTCTTTTATGCCAAATTCCCCGGACATTTAATCTCTTTAGCACAAGAAGCGAGAAAAATCCATACCGCAGTAACGTCGCGGAGAAAGAGGCTCGCCGGGGCCGCGTCACCGGACCGTAAAAACGCCGGAGCCCCTTAATGGGGCCAAAAAATCCCCGGCCTTATTTCCCGATACAGAACTCTGAAAATATCCTGTCCAGGATATCCTCGGTCGTTACCTCGCCGGTGATTTCCCCGAGCCTTGAGAGGGCCTCTCTCAGGTCCGCGGCCACGAACTCCGCAGCCAGGCCCTCTCCGTCCGCGTTTCTTGCCCTGGAGAGGGCGTCACGGGCCTTTTCAAGGCAATCCCTGTGCCTCACCGACGTTATCAGCTCCCCGGGGGTTGACTCTCCGGGACATTGCGTGCGGCCCGAGACCTCCTCGAAGACAGCCTCTTCAAGCCCCTCCATCCCCTTTTCCTTGAGGGCTGAAATAAACTCAATTCTACGGCCTTCGAATACTTTCTCCACGGACTTGAGCCTGGCTTGTCCGGCAAGGTCGACCTTGTTGACGACGATAATAACCTTTTTTCCGGCCGCGGCATTCAAGAGTTTCAGGTCCTCGGTAAAATTCTCTTCCGACGCGTCTACGACAAAGAGTATTAGGTTCGCGTCTGAAATCCTCTCCCTCGCCGCCCTTACCCCTATGGACTCGACAAAGTCTTCCGTCTCCCTCAAGCCCGCCGTGTCCATGAGCCTCGCCGTAATACCCCTTATGTTCACCGCCTCCTCTATTACGTCCCTTGTGGTGCCTGGCAGGTGCGTTACTATGGCGCGGTCTTCCCTCAAGAGGATATTCAGGAGGCTCGATTTACCCACGTTGGGCCTGCCGAGTATTAAAACCCTTACACCCTCCCTCAAGGCCCTGCCTTCGTCAAAGGTGTTTATTAGTTTTTCGAGAGCGCAAGAGGAGCGGTCAAGTCCTTCAATAAAATTTTTCTTGTTAAGCCCGCCCACAACCCCTCCGGCCGGGTCTTCTCCCATGTCTTCGGGAAAATCAAGGGCCGCCTCGGTATGCGCAACAAGGGCCGTGACCGTCCTCTTTATCTCATCCACCCTTTTAGAGAGCGCGCCCTCGAGGCGTCCCCTCGCCGAGGAGAGGGCCGCGTCAGTACCCGCCCTTATAACGTCGATTAC
>BTQV01000125.1:0-4477 GCA_036986055.1 Thermodesulfobacteriota bacterium | reverse complement strand
TTTATTACAGGTCTTGATGGGTTCCGTCGCAGTAAGGCGGCGTTTTGGTTTTCTTGCAGTTGCAAAGCGCCACCTCTTTTTTTTCGTCTATCTCAAAGACGAGGGGCTTGAATTCAGTCCCTTTGTGCGCGCCGTCGCAATAGGGCTGTGTCGCGGACCTGCCGCAACTGCACCAGGGATATTGCCCCGGCTCCAACTCCAGTACTGCTGGTTTTTTATCAAAGACTACCGCGTCGCTCATTTAGAGCCTCCGTGTATTTAGATTTTTGTATCGAGACTTATAGTAGAATTTACACCTTAAATCCACTGCGGTCAAGCCGCGAGTAAGGGACCGGCGGCTCCGTCCCGTCCCTTTCCCTTGATGCCGATACGCGCCGCGTGGTCAGGGTGGGAGACGCCGTCCTTGGGTTTTTTTTATTTCTTCTTCGTTACTTTCCTCTTCCTTTTCCCTGGTACGCCTTTTTTCGCGACCACTTTCTTTACGGCTGTTTTCGCCTTGCTTGCGGCCTTCTTGACGGTTGCCCTCTTCTTGGGGGCGGCCTTCTTCTTGGGGGCGATCTTTTTCAGTTCCCTTTCCAGGCTCTTAATCTTCCGCTCAAGTACGCTTATCCTTTTTTTGTAGCCATCCTCAAGGGCCTTTATCTTCTTTTTGTATTTCTCCTCAAGGGCCTTCGTCTTTCCAGTATACTCCGATGCTTTTTTCTTCAAATTCCTGGTGCCTTCCTCCAGTTTCTTCGAGACCCTCTGAAGGAGTTTTGTGTTCTTCTCCATCTCACCGGCCCTGTCCTTCCACCGGAGCGCTTCCTTTTTCCAGTCCTCGCCGGATTTCTTCAGCCTCTTTTCGATAACGGCCCATTCGTCGGTAATCTTTTTCGAAACTTTTTGCCAGGTATTCATCCGTGCCTCCATAAAAAAGTTTACAGCAAATTTCTGTGAATTATCATATACTCATTTATAGCCTTGATTTTTTCTCCTGTCAATAATCAATAGCACGAAAAAAAGCTGTCGCCTTTAATAGTGATTGAAAGTTCAGCGGCGTTGTGTTAATTAGAAAAATCCAACCTTTACGCTCCACGCACGTTCTACCTATCGGGGGAGGGTGTTTTGACGATTGAAACCGGTACTCCGGCTGCGGAGAATTTTTTAGTTTCCTTCTTCGATATCTTTTTCCCGCCCCTGTGCACGCTCTGCGAGAAGGACCTGAAAAAAGAGGGCGCGGCTTTTTGCCGGGCCTGCGAAGCGCGCTTCTCAAGCCCGGCCGTTAAAGGGCCTCACTGCATGGTATGCGGCGCGCTTTTTGACTCCGACGCCGGCGGAGAACATTGTTGCGGCGAGTGCCTCAAGAAAGCCCCGCCTTTTGAACTCGCCAGGAGCGTATACGTCTACGAGGGCGTTGTGCTAGAAGCGGTTCACGCGTTTAAATACAGCGGGCGCACTGTGCTCGCGCCGGCGCTTGGCACGGCAATGGCATTGAAGGCGGAAAAAGAATTCCCCGCTCCGGACGTGGCCGTTCCCGTGCCTCTGTACCCCGCGAGGCTCAGGAGGAGGGGCTTTAACCAGTCGCTCCTGCTCGCGAGGCGAGTGGCAAAGGCCCTTTCAATAAAGGTGGATTACCTGAACCTTGAAAGGAAAGTCTCAACTAAATCCCAGGTCGGCCTCGGACACAGTGAGCGGCTTTCTAACGTCTCCGGCGCATTCAGCGTAAAAGACCCCGCGGCCTTTAAGGAGAAAAAGGTGCTCCTCATAGATGACGTCTATACCACGGGGGCCACGGTCAGGGAGTGCTCGAAGGTCCTTAAAAGGGCTGGCGCTCAAATCTGTGTCCTTACCCTCGCGAGGGCCCGCTGACCGCAGGCGTTAAGCGGACGGCTAAAAAAATCAGGTGAAAGGACGGCGTTTAAATGGAGAAGGTAAAATCCCTTAAGGGGCTCAAGAAAGAACTCGAACCCCTGAGGAAGAAGGGAAAGAAGGTCGTCTTTACCAACGGGTGTTTCGACATCATACACGCCGGGCATGTGCGCTACCTGAAGAGGGCCGGGGCCCTCGGCGATATCCTCGTGGTGGGGCTCAACAGCGACGAGTCGGTAAGGAAGATAAAAGGGGAGAAAAGGCCCATAGTCCCGGAGAAGGAGAGGGCCGAGGTGGTGGCCGCCCTTGGGTTCGTGGACTATGTGGTGATATTCAATGAGGCCACGCCGTTAAAGATTATCTCCGAGATAAGGCCCGACATACTCGTAAAGGGAGCGGACTGGGCCGCCCGTGAAATAGTGGGCGCCGACGTGGTGAAAAAAGGCGGCGGCAGGGTCTCCCGCATAAAACTTTTAAAGGGGAGGTCAACGACGAATATCATCAAGAGGATATTAAGCCTCCACAAGGGCTGACTCACTCGATGTCTTGCGGGCGCGTTGTCCATATCCTTATGGGCAGGGCGAACTCTTCAATCGTGAGATTGAGCCTCTTGAGATAGCGTCCGTCCCCGTCCTTTTCCATTATAAGCAGTACGCCCGCTTTCCTCCCAGTCATGGCCCCGTAAAAGAGCGCCTGTCCCACGGCCTCGGCCCACTTAACGGCGAAGTCCACCTCCACGGCGTACTCCCCGGTTAGGCAATCCACCCGCGTGTGGTCGGTGAGCACCACCTCTGTCAGCCCCCCGGCGCGGCGGCACCAGAACTCCTGATATGTCCTTTCATGATGAGCGGTCTCGCTGAAGCCATACCCGGGGACGAGTACAAGAATGATGACGGCAATAAATATCTTCAAAAAATCCCCGCCGCTTGATTACCGGCCTTGAGCGTTAACAACGTTTCCTTGTTTCGGACCTGTCCGTTCATCCTCGTTAAGCGCCGGCAGCGTTATGCGGAAGACCGAGCCCTTTCCCGGCGCGCTCTCGGCGGTGATTTCCCCTTTATGTTCTTTTATGATCCCGTAACTTATGGAAAGGCCGAGTCCCGTGCCCTTTCCTTCCTCCTTTGTGGTGAAGAAGGGGTCGAAGGCCTTTTCCAGAACCTCCGGCGTCATGCCGGCGCCCGAGTCCCTGACTACGAGCTCCACAAAGGTGGCGTTGTTCTTCGTAACGGCCCTCGTGGATATTTCCACGGAACCCCCGGCGGCCATGGCGTCTTTTGCGTTGGTGACGAGGTTTATAATTACCTGTTCGAGCCTGTTGGCGGAACCGGCAACGGGCGGGATTTTCTTAAGGTCGAGGCGTAATTCAATGGAGCTCCTCTCAAGAAGTTTTCTCAGTATTATGAAGGCCCCCTTTATCACCTTGTTGAGGTCAACGGGTTTTAATTCCTCTTCACCGGTCCTTGAGAATACGCCGAGGTGTTTTATGATGGCCTCCATATTCTTCGAGGCGTTGAGTATCAGTTTCGCCTTCTCGTATTCGGGGGTTTGTGTCTGTGAGTTTTTGAGGAGGTTCTGGGCGAGGCCCCTTATTACGGTGAGCGGCTGTTTGAGCTCGTGGGCTATGGTGGCGGAGAGTTCTCCAAGCGCCTTGAGTTTGCTCGTCTGGATGAGTTGAGATTGGGTCTCCTTGAGTTTCTTGCAGGTGCGCTCAAGTTCCTGTTCGCTGCGGTCGATATTACGGAGCATCTCGAATACGCCGCTTCTGAACTCCTCGAGGTAGTTTACCCTCTTTGAGAGTTCCTCCCTCGTCCTGTTGAGTTCGTTGATTACGTTTTGGCATCGGGTCGTGTCCCTGAAGGCAAGGACGCAGGCCGATTGGCAGTTGAAATTATCTTTTAAAATACGTGCCGAAAGGCAGGTGTGCACTTTCACGCCGTCGCTTGAGACAAGGGTAGCCTCTATCTCCTTTACGGCGTCCCCTTTTAAAATCCTGTTCTCGAAGATTCCCCTGAACTCGGCCCCGTCATGGAAGATGGCCTCAAGCGGCATCCCCACGACAGCGCCTTCTCTGTAATGGAGCAGGTCGAGCAACGGCCGGTTCACCGCCGTAATCCGGCCGTCGAATGAGACTACGAGGGCGGGTACCGGCATGAAATCGATAATCACTCCGCCGGTGGATTCCGTTACCCGACTCTCACTTAACGGCGCGGCTCTCCTTCGCATTTATGAGGCCTCTTAAAGGTCCTTTTTTGTATGGTCAATGCCATCTGCCCTTTTTGGCGGGGCTTCGGCGGGTTCCTTGCCCCTGTATCCTGCGAGCAGTTCGCGGATCTCGGTCATCTTGAGTTCTCTTCTTACGGCTAGGAGGGCGAACTCCTCGAGCTCTCTTATGTTTTCTTTAAGTTTCTCAGAGGTCTCAGCGGCCTGTTTTTTCACCTTTTCCAGTTCTTTCTGAATCTTCTCGACCTCTTCGAGGTCCACCGCTGAAATCGCCGCGCCCGTAACCCTGCCTTCGCTAAAAAGGGAGACGCCTTTCAGTCTGAAATAATTAGACCTGCCGTCCTTTATCACAAGGGGTATCTTCAGGCTTTCCCTGCTTTTACCCCTTAAAAGGTCTCCCAGGAAATCT
>BTQV01000124.1:0-4564 GCA_036986055.1 Thermodesulfobacteriota bacterium | reverse complement strand
CGTTAAAGTTCTATCTTCGATGAGGAATTACGCCCGGACCTTAACAAAAAATTCCGGCCCCTACCTTAAAAGAGGGTCGACTACAGATAATGAGTATCC
This sequence comes from Thermodesulfobacteriota bacterium, assembly GCA_036986055.1. GTDB lineage: Bacteria > Desulfobacterota > GWC2-55-46 > GWC2-55-46 > JADFVP01 > BTQV01. The sequence continues at coordinate 4,465 of BTQV01000124.1, read as the reverse complement.
ATGTATTCGTCTCCGGCATATTTTTGTTTTCCGCCTCCATTTGCCTCCACATCGCTCTCTGGCGTATAAGATACCCGGGTAACAGGCCCCTTGCGTTGTTTTCCATATTCTTTATCGTGCCCGTGGCGGCGGTTCTTTTATACTCCCTGCTCGTCCACAGGGGCTTAGCGCCGTACGCCCTCCCGCTAACATTGAATGACTGGCTCGCCGCCTTTTTACTCCACCTCTCCCTTTCGTCGGCCTATATACTCACCTACCCGGCAGTTGAGGCCCTCTCGCCCTCGCTCGTTATCGTACTACTTATCGGCGAGAACGAAGAAGGACTTGAGCGCCGGGACCTGGCAGGCGTCCTGGCCGATGACGTGCTTCTCACGCCGCGCATAAGCGACCTCATTGAGATGAAACTTGTTAATAAATCCGGCGACTATCTGAGGTTGACCGGCAAGGGGAATTTTCTGATACGTTTTTTTATCATCTACCGCCGTTTCATCGGACTGCCGGCAGGGAGGGGTTAGACGCTTGAAGATTGACCCTCTTATAAAACTCCTGATAGTCCTCGCGTCAACGCCTCTTCTCCTGGCAATTTTGCACGCCATCAGTTCGCGGGCAATCAGGAGATTGCGCCCCAGCACCTCCAACCACGCCGTCGTGCTGGCGGCTATCGGACTGGGACATCTTTTTATCCTGCCTTTCTTCCTGTACTTGAGCCTCTGGGGGGGCGGAGGTTTTAAAGCCGGCGCCGCGGGTATGGCCTATTCCGTCGTAATCTACGAGGCCCTCGCCTACAGTTATTTCCACATCTTCAACATGAGTGAAACAGCGCGGCGCATAAGGATACTCCATGACATATACAGTGCCGGAAGGCTCAAGGTCTCCGGGGTCAGCGCCTCATACAACGCCGAAGAGATGCTCGCCAACCGCCTTGAGCGGCTCGTCGCCATGAGGCAAATTCGTAGCTCCGGGCAACTGTACGTCCTCGACTCAAGGCTCCTCTACTATGCCGCAAAAATAACCTCGGCCTGGGGGGCCGTACTGGGGCTCCCGGGGCCTGAGAGCGTATACAGGAAAAGACGCCGCAACGCCCCTTGAACGCGCTTATCTCCTTTTGCGCTTGAGCCTCCCTGCCCTTTCGAGTTTAAGCTTAAGCAACGTGTTCCCGGGGTCAAGGTTCAGGGCCTCTGAATACTCTACTACAGCCTCATCTACCATGCCCTTCATCATGTAAGCGTCACCGAGGTTCGACCTTATAACCGCAAGGCGTCCGAAATTACTCGTGAGCGTATAGGCCTTTTTAAAGGCCGCTACTGCGTCGTCGAGACGGCGTAGCTCTAGGTACTGTATCCCGATATTATTATGGAGTTCCGCCGAATAAGGCGCTATCTCCAGCGCCTTTGTGTAGGCCGACATCGCCTCTTCCCTGTGTCCAAGTGAGTCGGCCGCCGAGCCGAGGTTTATATAAACGACCTTGCTGTCCTTTGTCTTTTCAGCCGTATCCTTCCAGAGCGTATAGTCGCTCTCCCAGACCCTGTTTCTCCTGAAGGTCTGGACCGACCAGACCGCGGAGATTACGACGATTATGATTAAAAAGGATAGGGCCTTCTTTTTAAACGCCGCGGGGCCGCCGGCCTTTTCTATAATCCAATAAACAAGAACAGGGATGACGATGGAAAAACCGACGGAAGGTATATAGAGGTATCTCTCGGCAAAGGCGTTGCCCCTTACGCCCACGCCCGGGATGTAAAGCGCCGGCGAGAGGGCGAGCAGGGCGAAGAGGACGCAGAAGAGCGCCGCAGACCTGTATCTCGTCAAGAGAAAGATAAAGACCGGGATAAAGAGAATCAGGGGTATAAGGGAGGCGATGTCGTAATCCCCGACGGAGAATATGGGATGGAAGGTATAAAAGGCGTTGAGTCCGGCGGGATAAAAGAGGATACGGATATACTCGGAAAGAAGCGGCGGTATGTTGAGAAGATACTGAAAGGTGCTCAAGTAGGCGCTCTGCTTCAGAGGGACCAAGCCTCCAAGGAAGTGGCTTCTCGTGAGCATGTAAAACAAGACGATAAGGAAGTAGGGTACGTACCTTAAACCCGACCGTACGACGGACCTCGCGTTAAGCCTCAGGGACCCGTCGGCCGTAAGGTCATAGGCGATGATGACGGCTACGAGTGTCACCGCCGTCTCCTTTAAAAAAATATCGACTGCGAAAAAAACAATGGAGGCGGCAATGAGTAGCGCATGGACCGTTGCGCAGGCCCGTGAAGACCTCATGTAGAGATATAACGAGGCCAGATAAAAAAAACTGAGGCTCAATTCCGCCACGACCGAAGCCGGGGCCACGGCCTCCACATGAACGGGATGAACGGCAAATAGAAGCGCCGCGGCGAAAGCGAGAAGGCTCGCCTTCGCCGTAAATGACCCGGGATAAGGGGCATCGTTGTCCTGCGGCGCGCCGTAAGGGCGCTCAAGAAGATGGGACGCGATAAGGTATACGAGGACGGTATTCAGGCCGTGGAATATAACGTTGACGAGATGATAGGCCCAGGCCGCAAGCCCGAAGACCTGGTATTCCGCCAAAAGCACGAGGTGGACCAGCGGCCTGTAATAGTTCGAGTCCGCGCCGAGTTTGAACCCCCAGAGGGTGGAGGAAAATATTTCCGGGATATGTGAAAAATCCCTTATCCACCCGTTATTGACTATGATGGACTCGTCGTCGTACACAAAACCGTTGTACAGGGTATTGAGAAAAACTGCCGACGCAACGACAAAAAGGACGGCGATAAGTATTTTTCTGGACGGCAACGTCGGCTTGATTTTATCCGGCACGGACACACCCTGAGAATGGAACCGCGAACGCGGCCCCGCGATTTTTTACGCCTTCTTTCCAATCAAAAGCGTGTGAGCTTATTGAGAACAATCCTCTCTTCTCTCAAATTGTAACAGGTTTTACGGCTGAGGTGCAGGAAAAATCCACGGCTTCGGCCCGGCGGGTGCGGCCAAACTCACGAAGCGCGTTCATGAGCCGCGCGCTTTTTGGATGTAAATATCTCTCCAAAGTACTTTCTTTTCTCCCCTTTTGTGATAAAATTTTTTTACCCTTAATCCAGGCCGCCCTGCACTCAAGGGATAAGGGGCGGCGTTTTCTGAAGAGGACGACTTATGAAAGCGGCTCTGGTCACCGGCGGCGCAAAAAGGATAGGAAAAGAAATATGTCTGGGGCTCGCCTCCATGGGTTACGATATCGCGCTGCATTTCAGCGCAACAGACCCGGCTGACGCCGTCTCTCTCATAAAGGAGAAGGGTGTGCGGTGCATACCTTTTAAATGCGATTTTTCCGACGAAAGGGCCGTACTCGGATTAATGGACAACGTTAAAGACGCCTTCCCCGGCCTCGAGGTCCTTGTAAATAACGCCTCCATTTTCGAAAGGTCGACGATCAGGGATACAGATACGGGGTTCTTCGACAGGCACTTCGCCGTCAACTTCAAGGCGCCTTACTTTTTAACAAGGGACTTCTGCAAGGCCACTGAAAATGGACATATAATTAACATCATCGACTCGAAGGTCCGGAAAAACTCCTCTCCTTACTCGGCCTATCTCCTTTCAAAAAAGACGCTCAGGGATTTTACCTTCATGGCCGCAAAGGAGTTCGCGCCCGATATACGGGTAAACGCCGTTGCGCCGGGGCTGATACTACCGCCGCCCGGAAAAGACGACAGTTACCTCAAAGGCCTCGCCGGCGCTCTTCCCTTGAAAAGGACGGGATCGCCGGGAGACGTATTCAACGCCGTACGGTTCCTGATTGAAAACTCATTCATTACAGGTCAGATTATTTATATCGACGGGGGGGAGAACCTTTAGATGATTATCAGAATAAAGAGGTTGAGACTGAGAACCATTATAGGGTGCAACGACTGGGAGCGCGAGAAAAAACAGGACGTCGTTATAAACGTCTCCATGGAAACAGACGACGAGAGCGCGGTTAAGTCCGACGACTTAAAGGACAGTATCGATTACAGGGAGACTGCCAAACGGATTATAACGGAAGTTGAAAAGAGCGAATTCTTTCTCCTTGAAAAACTCGCGGGTTTTATTCTCGACATGGTAATGGAAAACCCGCGGGTCAGGTCAGCGACGGTGGAGGTGGACAAGCCGCACGCCCTGAGGTTTTCCGAGTCCGTCTCCCTTGAACTGTCAGCGAAAAGATGAACAGCGCCGTAATAAGCGTTGGCTCGAATATCGAGCCTGAAAAAAACGTAGAGAGGGCCCGTGAGATAATCTCAAGCCAAGAGCGGCTCGTCTCCGTATCGCGCTTTGTAAAGACCCGCCCCGTGGGGTTAAAGGACCAGCCGGATTTCCTGAACGGCGCCTTCTTAATCGAGACAGAGAAGGACGCCGATGAACTGCGGGCCTCTCTCAAGGCCATTGAAAAGAGGCTCGGAAGGAAGAGGACCTCTGAAAAATACGG
>BTQV01000123.1:0-4643 GCA_036986055.1 Thermodesulfobacteriota bacterium | reverse complement strand
ACTTAAAACCAAGACCAGTTAAAAAAATTGCCAGCAGTACAGCCCCCCCTAAAAGGCGTACCGTGGCAACCTTTGCCGTCTTCACCGGACCCGACACGAGCCCGCAAATGTTATTGTATATTCTATTTTAGCAGAAATTCAAAAAAAGTCAACCTTGAGCAAGGCGGACCGCGGCAAATGAGCGACCGGGCAGGGGTCGTCTGTCGTCCCTTGGACGCCTGTAGCCGCGCCGCTCTGCTCTGCTCAAAGCCGGTGTTGACGGAGTACGGGGGACGCGGGTATAATCCTTTTAAGTGCGCGCATGCCGCCCGCTTTCGGTCGCCGGAGAATTATTGAGCGTCCAACGGTATGTCCTCGCGAACGTTACGTCCAGACGGGCAAAGCCCGCGGTACATGGTTGACTTGAATTGTTGACTAAAGAGGCGCCATGAAGAGACTTTCCAACAGGCTCGCGGAGTACGCCGCAGCGCTCTCCTTTGCCGACCTCCCTCCCGGGGTGGTCCACGAGACAAAGAGAAGGCTCATGGACAGCCTCGCCTGCGCTCTCGGCGCCTATAACAGTCCGCCGGCAAGGGCGGCGAGGGAGATCGCCCTTGAAATAAAAAGCACCACAGGCGCGGCAATCCTCGGTACGGCCCAGAAATCTTCCCCCGATCTCAGTGCCTTTGCCAACGGCATACTCGTCCGTTATCTCGACTATAACGACACCTATCTTTCCATGGAACCGGCCCACCCCAGCGACAATATCGCCCCGGCCCTTGCCGTTGCCGAGGCCGCCGGGGCTGACGGAAAAGGTCTGATTGCCGCCATAGCGCTTGGTTACGAGGTCCAGTGCAGGCTCTGCGACGCCGCCTCGCTGAGGGAAAAAGGCTGGGACCACGTGGCCTATGTCTCGATATCGAGCGCCCTACTTTGCTCGAGGCTCATGGGCCTCGGGCCGGAAAAGTCAGCTCACGCCGTGAGTTTAAGCATTACGCCGGGCATCCCCTTGAGGCAGACCAGGGTGGGGGAGTTGTCCATGTGGAAGGGGTGCGCCGGGGCCTTTGCTGCGAGAGGCGGGGTCTTCGCGGCTATCCTCGCGGGCCGGGGCATTACCGGGCCTTCCGAGGTATTTGAAGGGGAACGGGGGTTTTTCAATCAGGTCACCGGCCCTTTTGACCTCGATATGGACGCCTTCGGAGGGAGGTCGGGGGACTTCAAGATGGAGGAGACATACTTGAAATACTACCCCACGGAATACCATTCACAGGCCGGTATCGAGGCCTCGCTGGAACTCGCCAAAGAGGTGCGCGTTGCGGAGATAGAGGAGGTAAACATAGAGACCTATGACGCCTGTGTGGATATAATAGCCGGCGACAGGTCAAAGTGGGAGCCAAGGACCAGGGAGACGGCCGACCACAGCCTGCCTTATTGCGTGGCCGTGGCGCTCATGGACGGTACTGTGGGCCTTGAGCAGTTCTCGGAAAAGAGGATACTCGACCCAAAGGTCAGGACCCTTATGGACAGGATCAAGGTGAAGAGGAACCCGGAGTATACGTCGCTCTACCCAGAGGCTTTCCCCTGCCGTGTGGAGATAAGGACAAGGGGGGGAGGCCGCTTTGAAAGGACGGTCAGCTACCCGAAGGGCCATCCGAAAAATCCGCTCACCGACAGGGAGGTGGAAGGAAAGTTGGAGGCCTTAAGCCGGGGCCTTGTAGAGGGGGCCGCGTTAAGAGAGGCCATAAAGAGGATATGGAGGTTGGAGGAACTCCGGGATATAAGCGGACTTATGGGACTGTTTACAGTAAAAGGGGGTTTTTAAAAGTGGCCGAAAAAAGCCTTAAAACACTTATGAGAGAGGGCATCGTGGTTATGCCGGGAGTATTTAACGGGATAACGGCGAGGCTCGCAGAAGAGGCCGGTTTCAAGGCGCTTTACATATCAGGGGCGGGCCTTGCAAACGGCGTGGCCGCAATGCCCGATATGGGGCTCCTTACCATGACCGAGGTGCTCACGCTTGCCGGATATATCACGGGAGCCGTAAAGGTCCCATGCGTCGTTGACGGTGATACGGGCTTCGGGGAAGCGTTGAACGTGATGAGGATGGTTGAGGGTCTGGAGAGGATAGGGGCGGCCGGGGTCCACATCGAGGACCAGGAGATGCCCAAAAAGTGCGGCCACCTCTCGGGCAAGAGGCTTGTAACGCCAGAGGACATGGCCGGGAAGATAGCCGCGGCAGTAGAGGCGAGAAAGGACCCGGAATTCCTGATAATAGCGAGGACCGACGCAAGGGCGGTGGAAGGGCTCGATGGCGCGATAAAAAGGGCTCAACTTTACATCGAGGCCGGGGCCGACTGCGTATTCCCCGAGGCCCTCGAGTCAAAGGAGGAGTTCACCGTCTTTAGAAACGAAGTCAACGCGCCGCTACTGGCCAATATGACGGAGTTCGGCAAGACCCCGCTCATAACCGTAAAGGAATTTGAAGAGATGGGCTATAATCTTGTCATCTTTCCCCTTACCGCCTTCAGGGTCATGCTCAGGTCCGTTAAGGGCGCGTTCGAGAGGCTGAAAGTAGAAGGGACTCAGGAGGGTTTTCTCGGTGAGATGTTTACAAGGGATGAACTCTACGAGCTCATTGGTTACGAGGGCTACGAGGAGGTTGACAGGAAGGTCGCCGGTCTTTTCAGTCCGGGAAAAAAGCGCTGAGTTTGACCACGGCAAACTTTACGCCCCACTCACAGCCCGCATCTCTAAAAGTCAAAAGGCCGATTATTCAATTACCAGTTTCCGCTTTTTCAATGGTCCTTAATATCGCCTCCGCCGCCCTCTTTATCGTTCCGGGTGGGCCGAGTTTCTCTCTCACCTCGGCAAGGCCTTTGTCTATTTCCTCCCTTGTCCCGCCCTCTAAAAGCCTCACGGCATTCTTCATTATTTTTTTCTGGGTAATGTCGTTACGCACGAGTTCCGGGCAGAGCGGCTCGTCGAGGATAATATTGGGGAGTCCGTACAGGACAAAGCTTTTCATGATATTGGACATGAAATTCGAGAGCGCGGAAGTCTGTTGAAGTATCAACATGGGTGTGCCTGTAAGCGTTGCTTCAAGGGTCACGGTTCCGGCCGAGACAACGGCGGCTTCCGACGCCCTCAGGGCCATGTGTCTCTGCCCCTTCAATACCGTCAGCATCCCGTGCGAGATATTTGTTAGTTCGTTCAAGAGGTTTTTATCGTATTTTTCCGAGTCAGGTATTATTAGTTTTACCTGGAGCTTGCTCACCTCCGCCGCCTCTTTAACTCCTTTGACCATCAGCCTCAGCAGGCTCCGAGCCGCGCTTTTTTTGCCGCCGGGTATGAGGGTTACGGGCACATCCGTGGGGTCGAACCCGAGCGCGTCCCGGGCCTCTCCACGGCTCATGGACGTGTCCACGATATCGACGAGGGGATGGCCCACAAACTCCACATCAATATACGCCTCCTCGAAAAGGGGGACCTCGAAGGGGAATACGGCAAGCGCCATATCCAGGAGGTAGGTCAATTTTTTTAACTGCCCGGTTTTTAACGAACCACTGTTAGACCCGGCGTAATCTATGACCGTTATGCCTTTGATATTCGCCTGCTTGATGAAATGCGGGTCAAGGCAAGGCTGGTCCATAAGAACAATACAGTCCACCTTCTCATAGGCCAGTTCCTTTTTGAGGACGCCTGCCGGATGGCCGTCCGCGCCTCTCCACTTAATCCCTTCCATACGTTTTACGTTTACTGAGGGGCGTATGTTTTTCAGCGCCGCGGCCAACCGAGCGCCGTAGATATCTCCGTATTCACCGCCGCTTACTAAAATTATTTTTTTTCTCATTTAAGACTTGACCGTTTTTTTTCAGCCGCCCTTCCAGGCAGCTTCTCAGCTTCGGGGCGCTCATTCAACCATCCGCACGTCCCTCATATTCCAATGACCTTTAATATCGCCTCCGCCGCCCTCTTTATCGTTCCAGGCGGGCCGAGTTGCTCCCTCACCTCTCCAAGGCCGTGGTCCAGCTCTTCCTTTTCCGCGCCCTCCATAAGCCCCACGGACTCTTGCGTTATTTTTTTCGGGGTAATGTCCTTCTGTACAAGTTCCGGGAAGAGCGGCCTGTTCAGGATAATATTGGGGAGTCCGTACAGGATGGAGCTTCCCCTGAGCTTGGAGATAAAATGCGAGAGCGTGGAAGTCTTTTGAAGTATCAACATATGGGTGCCGGCAAGAGCCGCTTCAACGGTCGAGGTTCCGGCGTAGATAACGGCGGCCTCCGATGCCCTCAGGGCCATGTGTCTCTGCCCCTTGAAAATATTCAGCCTCCTGGGCGAGATTTTCATCAGTTCCTTTAACAGGTCTTCATCGTATTTTTCCGCGTCAGGTATTATTAATTTTACCTTGAGGATGCTCACCTCCGCCGCCTCTGCCGCGCCTTCGACTATCAGCCTCAGCAGGCCCCGCGCTTCGTTATCCTTGCCGCCGGGTATGAGGGTTACGGGCACCTCCGACCAGTCGAACCCGAGCTCGGCTTTGGCCTCTCTACGGCTCATGGACGTGTCCACGATGTCGACAAGGGGATGGCCCACAAACTCCACGGCAATCTCCGCCTCTTTGAAGATTGGGACCTCGAAGGGGAATACGGCGGGCACCAGGTCTA
>BTQV01000122.1:0-4657 GCA_036986055.1 Thermodesulfobacteriota bacterium | reverse complement strand
CTGTAAAACCTGCTGAAGACCTTTGGATACGCGCCCATGGCCGCGGCAAGGGTTTTGCCCCCCGCTATATCCTCGCGCACCCTTAGTATCGTCGCTCTAAGCCCTCCATTGGCCGTGTTTTGAGAAAGTACGTCAAGGGCCTCGGTAATGGTGGTCCCTGCGCCGAGCATGGTTGAGAGCTGGCGCGTTGCAAGCGCGAGGTCGGTCCTCTTAACGGGCCGGTAGCCCAGACGGGCGAGTATGCCGCGGTCCGCTGTGGCGGCCTCATTCACCTCGTAAGGGAAGAGTCCCGTCTTTTGCAGCCTCTCGGCCGCTTCTTTTGGTCCCGCCGCCTCAATATCGCCTGACGCGGCGGCCCCGGCGTTCGTGTACGCCCTGTATCTGAAAGTGGGCATCTTAAAATATCCTCCGGTTCAATCCTGGGATTTCAACTCTCTTCTCTTACGACCCTCAAGACCTCTTCAAGGCTCGTAACGCCTTCTGCGGCCTTTGAAAGGCCGTCGGTGAGGAGTGTCTTCATGCCGAGCCTGAGGGCAGTCTTCTTTATCGTTTCAGAGTCCTGGCGCTTAAGTATGAGGGAACGGAGTTCCTCACCCACGCTCATCAATTCGTATATGCCGCTTCTTCCCATGTATCCTGTTCCGCCACAGCGTTCGCAGCCCGGGGCCCTCCAGAGTTTAAGCCCTTTCGGCGCCCCTCCCGGGGCGGTTTCAAAGAGCCGCGACTCTTCCGGGGAGGCCGTATACGGGGCCTTGCAGCCGGAGCAGAGCACCCTTACGAGCCTCTGGGCTAGCACAAGGTACAGGGATGAGGCCACGAGAAAAGGCTCTATGCCCATCTCCACGAGCCTTGTGACGGCCGAGGCAGTGTCGTTGGTATGTAGGGTGGACAGGACGAGATGTCCTGTAAGCGAGGCCTGGATGGCTATCTCGGCTGTCTCGCGGTCCCGTATCTCACCGACCATTATTACGTCCGGGTCCTGTCTCAGTATGCTCCTCAGGCCCCTCGCGAAAGTAAGCCCCGCCTTGGGGTTGACCTGCATCTGCCCCGTGCCCCTCAGCTGGTATTCGATGGGGTCTTCGATGGTTATGACGTTTCTCGCGGCGCGGTCTATACGCTGCAAGCCGGCGTACAGCGTGGTGGTCTTGCCCGAACCCGTGGGGCCGGTGACGAGCACCATGCCGTTATTCTTAAGCAGGGTATCCTCAAAGATACCGACCTGCCTGGCGTTCAATCCGATACTGTCCAGGCCTATGACACCCGCCTCTTTATCGAGGAGCCTCAGGACTATCCTGTCCCCGTATGACGTGGGGATTACGGATACCCTGATAAAGATGTCCTTTCCCGCGACGAGGAGGCGGATCTTACCGTCCTGGGGAAGCCTCTTTTCAGCTATATCGAGGTCGGCGAGTATCTTTATTCTGCTCGCCAGCGCGTCCTGGATAATCTTTGGAGGAGAGAGAACGGAACGCAGTATTCCGTCAACCCTGAACCTCACGTCAAGGTCCCTCTCGTAAGGCTCTATATGTATGTCCGAGGCCCGCTCTTTTACCGCCTCGAATATAACGGAATTGAGGAGTTTTATTATGGGGGCCTCGTCGGTAAGGTCTATAAGGTCCTTGGGCTCATCCCATGCCGTGGCCAGCGCCTCGAGGCTCTCCTCGCTGATATCCTCTATAACCTCCTGCGCCGAACCCGAGAGCCTGTCGTAGAACCTGTTAACGGCGGCGAGTATCTGTGGCTCGCCGGCGAAGACCGCTCTTACGGGCACACCGCCGGCAAGCCGGCTCACCTCACCGAGGGCGAAGATACTCCTGTGGTCGGCTATGGCGACAACGAGTTCGCCGTCCGTCTTCCTCAACGGAAGGAGGAGATTCTTCTTCACGAAGGTAAGCGAGACGGACTTAAGTACTGCGGGGTCAACGTCCTCGTCCCTTATCGCGTCTATCCTCTCGATGCCTTCGAAAGGTATTTTTAAATCACGGCTCGTGCTCATTCCATTCCCCCGTACCTGCCGGGCAACGTCAGTTGAAGGCCTTCAGACCTTTTTTTGTCCGGTGCCGTACTCACTTTTCCCCCCGCCTCTCCGTAACGCCTGACTCCCTTTCAAATTCCTCGACCTTTTTCTTCTTTATCGCTTCAAAACCTTCGTAGCTGTCTATTATATGCGGGGTCATAAAGACGAGGACGTTCGTCTTCTCGACCTTTTCTGATTTGGATTTAAAGAGCCAGCCCATTAAAGGGATGTCGCCGAGGATGGGGACCTTGCTGATGCTACTTGTCTTCTTGTTCTGGATGAGACCTCCTATTACTACGGTCTGGTTGTTCTTGACCACAACGGTGGTCCGTGCCGAGCGCTTGCTCGTTATAAGGTCCGACGCGCCGGTGGTGGTGGTGGGCTGGATGGCCGATATCTCCTGATAGATCTCGAGCTTGACATAACCTTCTTCGCTTATCTTCGGTTTTATTTTAAGTTTAATGCCCACGTCCTGACGTTCTATGGATTGGAGGAGGGGTTGACCCGTCGTCTCAGAGCTCCTCTCTATGGAACTTAGAAAAGGCACGTTCTCGCCGACGACTATCTCAGCTTCCGCGTTGTCGCTCGTTAGTATATGCGGGGTTGAAAGTACGTTAATAGCGTCTTTCAGCTCCGAGAGCGAAAAGAGGGTGGCGAACCCCGGGGCCGTGAGATTGAAGGTGCTTCCGTCCGAAGCGGTCACCGGGACGGTGATGAAGTTACCGAGGCCCCCGAGCGAGAGTCCGGCGAGTCCGTTAAGTATATCGCTCATGAGAGACGAGTCTATGGTGCCGACGCCTCCAACGGCCACCGGCGCGCCACCCATTTCGGCGGTCATACGCCACTTGACCCCCAGTTCGATGGCCTTGTCGATGCTCACTTCCGTGATCATCGCCTCTACGAGGATCTGCCTGGGCCTTCTGTCAAGTTTCTTTATCACCCCTTCAATGGTGCGGTAGTCCGCGGGCGAGGCCATTATGATAAGCGCGTTCGAGGTCTTGTCCGGCGTTATATTGATCCCCCCGGAGAGCTCCTGCACAATTCTGCCGCCTGACGGCCTCTTCGACGTGGGCTGCGCCGTGTTGCGCGTGAGAGATTCAAGTGTCTTGGCCATGTCTTCTGCATTGGCGTTCTCAAGGTAATAAACGTTTATACGGTTTGACGTCTCCGGCGGGGGGATGTCAAGGTTGGAGATAAACCTCTTCAGGTGCTCCCTCAAGTAAGCCGGGCCTGAGAGTATCACCGCGTTAAGCCTGATGTCGGACGTTATCATATCTTCGGACGAGCCCTTTGTGCCCTTTGCCTCCACGCCCATCATCCTCGCCTCGGTAGCAAGGAGGGTCGCCACATCATCTGCTTGAGCGTACTTGAGATAAATAATTTCAGGTTCGGTAACATCGGGCGGTTTGTTTAAGGAATTTATTATCTTGAGGATCTTCTCCACATTCCCGGCGGTATCGACTACAAGGAGGGCGTTCCTGGAACCGAAGGAGGAAATCTGGCCGTACCTGGAGATGAAGGGCTGGATGAATCTTAAAGCTTCCTGGTTTGATATGAACTCAAGGGGTATGAAGCGCACTATAAAGGAATCTTCGGGACTTAGCCCGCCGGGCCCCGTTATAACTTTAGCTCCGCTCTGTTTTGCCACGGAGAGGGGGATTATCTTGTATGCGTTACCGGAGGAGGGAAGGAGGGCGTAGTTCTTTAGCTCCAGGGCCGTCACAAAGAGTCTCATGGCGTCGTCGACGGTAAGCTTGGCCGGGGCCACGATGGTAACCCTTCCCTTGAGCCCCCCGTCGAATATGAAGTTCTTGCCCGTAATCTCGCTCATTATGCGGACTACGGAAGATATCTCCACATCAACGAATTGTATTGTCACCATCCGGGCAGGACTTCTAGACCCCACGTTGTCCCCGGCGCCGTAACTCTTTGTGGAGACCGAGGCGAGGGTTACAGTAAGGGCAAGCAATATTATCAGGATTGAGGACCTGCGAAGAACCTTCATGCCACGCCTATTTAATATCGTAACGGAAGCTCATATTTACCTTATTCCTTACAATATTGACACTTATAGACCTCTCGCCCTTGAGCGCAGAGAGCACCTGGACCCCCTTCTCAGGCGAAGTTATTTTATAGCCGTTTACACTTTTAAGGATATCGTTGTTTTTAAGGCCGAGCGCGTCGTATATGCCGCGTGGTCTTACATCGGTCAGTAAAAACCCCTCTACAGCGCCGTTTGAGGTCACCGGGGTGAGCCTTGCGTCGTTAAGGACCGAGCTTATGTTGTTGAGAGACGCTAGTACTGCCTTCCGGTCTATAATCCATTTGTTCTCTCCCGACTTTTTCGAGTAGCGGAGTTTTGCTCCCGAAGCAGGGGCCGGCCTTGCGGCGCCGGACTTCATCCCTGTACCGCCCTTTCCTTCAAGCCGAATGGGAGGGGGCAGGGGAATAGTCACTTCAGGCATCATAAGCCTTTCTGTCCTCCCGGCAATCAAGATGTCAACGCTTTTTTCACGGATCCCTATGAGGGTCCCCGTCCCAAAGACCCGGTCGCCTTTTTTAAATATCTTTTGTGTATCTCCATTGGCCTTTGAGATGACGGCGAAGTTTTTAGGGCCTGTATATGTACCTATAAGCCTC
>BTQV01000121.1:0-4663 GCA_036986055.1 Thermodesulfobacteriota bacterium | reverse complement strand
CGATTATCCATGCCTGGTTGAAACCGGGTCTGGAATATGCGTGTTACACGGTGTTTTATTAACTATTATAGGATTTTTTCTTTTAAATCAAGTGAAAAAAATGAAGTTTATTCTTGACGGCGTCTTCTTCAGCCAGCCAATCCGACAGCCCGAGAGTGGTCTTCATGACGGTAAAAATGTTGGAAACAATGCTCTTTTTGTGTTAGAAATTATAAAATATAGTTTACTTGTCTATCAGCTCTTCCGTATCTATTATATCATGAAAATCATTTTCGCGGGGGCGTCCCCGGCTTATTCCAGTTTTGTTCATCGGCAAGGATATGAGCGTTAAATACGACCATAAAGAGATAGAATTACGCTGGCAGGCCGAGTGGGAGGAAAAATCCGCCTTCGCGGCCAGGCCAGGTCAGGGCGAAAAGTACTATTGCCTTGAGATGTTCCCATATCCCTCGGGCAAGATTCATATGGGGCACGTGAGGAACTATTCCATAGGCGACGTGCTCGCGCGGTTTCTCAGGATGAGGGGCATGAACGTGCTCCATCCCATGGGCTGGGATTCCTTCGGCCTGCCCGCTGAGAACGCCGCCATAGAGCACTCCATACACCCGGCCAAATGGACCCATGAGAACATAGCGTTCATGAGGAGGCAGTTGAAGCGGATGGGGCTCGGTTTTGACTGGACAAGGGAGATATCCACGTGCTCCCCTGAGTATTATAAATGGAACCAGTGGATATTTTTGAAGTTCTACGAAAAGGGGCTCGCCTACAAGAGGCGCTCCACCGTCAACTGGTGCCCGGGCTGCTCGACGGTGCTGGCCAACGAGCAGGTCGAGGAGGGTCTGTGCTGGAGGTGTGCCTCCGCCGTGGAGGCGAAGGACCTTGAGCAGTGGTTCTTCAGGATTACCGACTACGCCGAGGAACTCCTCGACTTTACGCACAAACTCCCGGGCTGGCCCGAGCGTGTCCTCGTCATGCAGCGTAACTGGATAGGCAAGAGTATGGGCGCCGAGGTGAGTTTCCCCGTGGACGGCTCCGATGAGGTGATAAGGATTTTTACCACCAGGCCCGACACCCTCTACGGCGTGACATTTATGACCCTCGCGCCCGAGCACCCTCTCGTTGAAAGGATAACCGCGAAGGACACGTTGGAAGAGGTGAGGTCCTTTGTAAAAGAGGTTGTAAGAGAGAAGAAAGGCGCAGGCGCGGCGGCGCTCGAGAAACTCGATAAAAAAGGCGTCTTTACGGGCGCCTTTTGCGTAAACCCCCTTACAGGGGCGAAGGTACCAGTTTATGTTGCGAACTTCGTGCTCATGGAATACGGCACGGGCGCTGTCATGGCCGTGCCCGCCCATGACCAGAGGGACTTCGAGTTCGCCCGCGCATATGGGCTCCCCGTAAAGGTGGTCATAAACCCGCGTGGAAAGACCCTTGAGGCTGAAAGTATGGAAGAGGCCTATGTCGGGGAAGGGATCCTCGTAAACTCGGGCCCCTTTGACGGGATGCTCAATACCGACGCCGTTGACGCGATTATAGACCATCTCGAGGAAGAGGGCGTGGGCAGGAGGTCCATAAACTATAAACTCAGGGACTGGGGCATATCGAGGCAGCGTTACTGGGGGTGCCCCATACCGGTTATATACTGCAAGGCCTGCGGCACAGTGGGCGTTGATTTGGAAGACCTTCCCGTGGTCCTTCCAGAAGAAGTAAGGCTTACGGGCACTGGACGCTCGCCCCTTGAGAGCGCCGGGGAATTCGTTAATACGGTCTGTCCCCGTTGCAAGGGCGAGGCGAGGCGTGAGACCGACACCATGGACACATTCGTCGACTCTTCATGGTATTTTCTGAGGTACCTCTCGCCGGGAGACGACAAAAAACCCTTTGAGAAAGAAGACGCCCGTTACTGGATGCCCGTGGACCAGTACATCGGCGGCATAGAGCACGCGGTGATGCATCTTCTTTACGCGAGGTTCTTTACAAAGGCGCTACGCGACCTGGGGTTGCACACCCTCGACGAACCATTCAAGAACCTCCTCACACAGGGCATGGTATGCAAGGAGACCGCCAGATGCGGCGACCACGGCTTTCTTTCGCCCGGCGAGGTCACCGGAGACGGCAAGTGCGGGGTCTGCGGCGCGGCCGTTGAGTTCGGGGCAGTTGAGAAGATGTCCAAGTCGAAAAAAAATACCATCGACCCCGACGGCATCATAGAGAGGTACGGCGCCGACACTACGAGGCTCTTTTCGCTCTTTGCCGCGCCGCCGGAGAAAGACATGGAGTGGAGCGCCGAGGGTGTTGAGGGGTCATACAGGTTTCTCGGCCGTGTGTGGAGGCTTGTGACGGAGAACGCCTTGCTCCTTGAAGACACCACCACGTATGATGAGGGAAAAGACCCGTCCCTTGACGATTCGCCGCCTTTAAAGGACCTGCACCGCATAACCCACGGGACCATAAAAAAGGTCACCGGCGACATTGAGAAGAGGTTCCATTTCAATACGGCCATAAGTTCCATAATGGAGCTGGTAAACGCCGTCTACGCCCTTGTGCGCGGCGACTCTTTTAATAACCCTGTCGGCGCAAAGGTCTTCAGGGAATCTGTGGAGACGGTCGTACTGCTCCTCGCGCCCTTCGCGCCCCATATCACAGAGGAACTCTGGCAGAGGCTCGGCAACGAGACCCCGCTCTACAAGTCAAAGTGGCCGGTCTTGAGCGAGGACGCCCTCGTTAAGGATGAGGTGACGCTTGTGGTACAGGTAAACGGCAGGGTCAGGGCGAAGGTGGTTGTGCCAGTGGACTCAACGGACGATGATGTGAAAGAGGCGGTAATGAAGGACGCAAGGGTGGCCGAGTGGGCAGGGGGAAAGGAACTGAAAAAATTCATCCATGTGCCGGGAAGGCTCGTAAACCTTGTGGTGCGCTGACATGAAGAAGGGAATTAAAAAAAATTTATTGCTCATGGCCGTAGTGGTCATGGGCGGATATATACTATCGGGCTGCGGCTACTACATAGCGGGCAAGGGCGGCGTTATGCCCGGCGGGGTCACATCGGTTGCAATCCCCGTATTCGTGAACAGGACCAGGAAGCCCAATATAGAGTCAATAATCACCAATAAGTTCGCCAGCGAGTTCGTGACCACCGTGGACGTGAGGGACGACGCCGAGGCAGAATTAAGGGGCGTTATAAAGACATATGAACTGCGCCCCGTATCTTACACGAAGAACGACGTCGTACAGGAGTACAGGCTCTCGGTGACACTAGCGCTCTCACTCGTTGACAATAATGGCGGCGAGGTGCTCTGGGAGGACGGCGATGTGAGGGACTATGAGGACTTCATAGTAAACTCAACTGACGTTACGGCCACGGAGGAGGCCGAGATTACGGTCTTTAAGAAACTTTCAAAGGACCTGGCGAGGCTTGTAAAAGAGCGGATGCTCGAAAACTTTTAAGAAGATGGGGTCCTTCAGCCGGTGAAAAAAATACGCCTTCAACCCGTAATATATCTCTACGGCGTAGAGGACCTTCTTATTGACGAGGAGTTAAGGAATATCCACTCCGCCTGTCTCACCCCAGGTTTCGAGTCGATGAACTACCACGTATACTACCCCGACGGACTCGACGCCGTGGAGGTGGTCTCCACGGCCGAGACCCTTCCCGCCTTTTCCGAAAAGAGGCTCGTCGTTGTGAAGAGGGCGGATACTCTCAGGGAAAAACAGAGGGCCCTTTTTTTGAATTACGTAAAAGACCCTTCCCCGTCCACGTGCCTCGTCTTTGTGGCGGCCGTCTCAAAGTTGGACAGGAGAAACTCCTTTATCAGGTATTTGAGCGAAAAGGGCCTTACCCGGTGCTTCAGGAGTTTGCCCCGTGACAGCCAAATTGAGTGGATTAAGAAGGAGGCCGGGGCGCAGGGCAAGGAGATTACCGGGCCTGCGGCGGCTTTGCTTCAGGAGATAGGCGGCGGGTCACTTCGCGCCATAAAGGGCGAAGTCGACAAGTTGGCGCTCTTTGTGGGAGAAAAAGACGTGATAGAGGAGGCCGACGTTAGCGGGGCGGGCCTCGACTGCAGGGTTGAGACGATATTCAAACTCTCCGACGCCATAGGGAGAAAAGACCTGAAGGAGGCCTTGAGGATCTACGGCAATATTTCCAATGAGCCGCCGTTAAAGATACTCGGTGCAATCGCCCGCCATATAAGGATACTCCTTAAGGTGAAGGCGCTCCTTAAGAAGGGCACACCTGTGCGCAGTATATCCTCGATGGCTGGCATCCCGCCTAATTTTCTCTCCGGCTACCTGAAGAGCAGCCGTCTTTTCAGGGAGACCGAACTCTCCGACGCCATAAATATCTTCTACGGTGTTGACAGGGATTTGAAGTCGAGCAGGATGCCCGGCGACGTGGTGATGACGAAACTCATTATAGATCTGTCGAGCCCGGTTCGTCGCGGCCTGAGATAAAGAGAGACCTGTTGCCAGGCCCGCAGCCGCCCTAGGCGGTCTTTGCACAAAGAATCCCCGGCGCCTATTTGAAATAACAAAAACCCACCGCGGTACGAGATGGCCGGCAGGGGAGTTAGTTTAAGAGTACCTGAGACGCCTTGCCTGAGATAACAAAAACCCTTTGAGAGGTACGAGACCGCCCGGAGGGGAAAAATGCACAAAAATACCAGCC
>BTQV01000120.1:0-4788 GCA_036986055.1 Thermodesulfobacteriota bacterium | reverse complement strand
GTTCCGGAGGACAAGATAACCGTCATTTATAATGGCATGGATTTAAGCCCCTATGAGAATTTGCCTGAAAAAAATATTTTCAGGCAAAGCCGCGGCCTTGAGGGCAAAAAGATAATCCTCTTCCTCGGAAGGATCGCCGCAGAGAAGGGCGTTGATTTCCTCGTAGAGGCTTTTTCTGAGGTCGAGGGCAAGAACGCAATACTTGTCATAGCCGGCAACGACATGGGCTTCAAGGCGCGTCTCGATGAAATTATACAAAAAAAATCTCTCGATGCGAGGGTTGTTTTTACAGGATTCCTCGGCGGGCAGGAGAAGTTTTCCGCCCTCATTGACTCCGACGTTCTCGTCTACCCGTCGGTAGAGGAGATATTCGGCCTCGTCCCTTTCGAGGCCCTGATGTGCGGCACTCCCGTTATAGTTACGGCCGGTTGCGGCTGCGGCCAAATTATAAATAGAGAGGGCATAGGTTATACGGTAAGATATGGGGACATAGGGGGGGTGAAGGAAAAGATTGCAGAGGTACTCGCCGGGGGGTCCGCTACCCCGGCAATGGTCGAAAAGGGTAGAGCGTTCGTAAGGGAGAACCTGTCCATCGAGAGGGCCGCGGCAAGACACGTCGAGGTCTACCGGTCGCTTTTGTAAAGGTTTTTATTTGACGGTTGTGAACGCTATCTAAAGGCCCGGTTAATAGAGGTTCAGGCGGGCAAACTTTTTATGAAGGGACAAAAAAAGAGATGAAGATTCTTGTAACAGGCGGAGCCGGGTATATCGGGGCGAACGTCTCAAAGGCGCTTAAAAACAGGGGTCATGAGGTCATCGTTTTCGATAACCTTTCGCGCGGCCACAGGGACCTTGTCCGCTGGGGCGTCCTCGAAGAAGGGGACCTCCTCGATAAAAAGGCCGTTGAAGGAGTATTTGAAAAACATCACCCCTCGGCGGTCATGCACTTTGCCGCTTACGCCTATGTGGGTGAATCCGTGGTAGACCCGGCCCTGTATTACCTCAACAATGTCGTTGGTTCCCTTAATCTCGTGGACGCGGCGAGGTCTTTTAATGTAAAAAACTTTATATTCTCCTCCACATGCGCTCTTTACGGCGAGTCCGGAAAAATCCCTATTACAGAGGACCTTCCCCTGAATCCCATAAACCCTTACGGCAATACGAAACTCGTTATAGAAAAACTCCTCGAGGATTTTTCATCGGCCTACGGCCTTAAGAGCGTTTCCTTGAGATATTTCAACGCCGCCGGCGCCGACCGCCTTGGCGAGGCCGGCGAGGACCATACGCCGGAGACCCACCTGATACCCCTTGTCCTGGACGCGGCTTCCGCGCGCCGCCCAGACATAACCATTTACGGCACGGACTACGACACCCCTGACGGCACCTGCGTAAGGGATTATATCCACGTAACAGACCTCGCCGAGGCCCACGTACTGGCGCTTGAGTACCTCGTTGACGGAGGTAGTTCCATTGCGCTGAACCTCGGCAACGGCACGGGCCACTCCGTAAGAGAAGTCATCGAGGCCGTGCGCAAGGTGACGGGCAGGGATTTTATTGTTAACGAGGGCGCGAGAAGGCCGGGAGACCCGCCGCGCCTTATCGCCTCATATGAGATGGCGAAAAAAATCCTCGGCTGGGAGCCGCGCTTCGGCGACATGGAGACCATCATAAGAGACGCATGGGCATGGCATAAGAAAAGGTTCGTTGATATTTCCGGTTAGCATCGGTCCATGAATTTTTTGCGTTAAACGCAAATAGGTAAAAAATGGCGGAAAAAAAGGCGCTCATAACAGGCATTACCGGACAGGACGGCTCCTATCTCGCGGAGTTATTGTTGAAAAAGGGGTATGAGGTGCACGGCATAATCCGCCGTTCAAGTACCTTTAACACCGGACGCATCGACCACCTGTACAGTGACCCCCATGAGCCGGGAGGCAAACTCTTTCTCCACTACGGCAACCTCCTTGACGGGACGGCGCTAAGGAGGGTGGTTGAAGAGGTGGCCCCTGCCGAGGTATATAACCTCGGGGCCCAATCCCATGTAAGGGTCTCTTTCATGGAACCGGAGTACTCCGTGGACGTGGACGCGCTGGGGACATTGCGCCTGCTCGAGGCCGTAAGGGATTTTCAGGAGAGGAGGTCGAAGAGGGTTAGATTCTACCAGGCCTGCTCTTCGGAGATGTACGGCCAGGTGAGAGAGACTCCGCAGAGCGAAACAACCCCCTTTCATCCGCGAAGCCCCTATGGTTGCGCCAAGGTATACGCCTTCTTCCAGACCGTAAACTACAGAGAGGCCTACGGGATGTTCGCCTGCAGCGGCATACTCTTCAACCACGAATCCCCTCGAAGGGGCGAGACCTTTGTAACGAGGAAGATAACGAGGGCCGCTACCAGGATAAAACTCGGCCTTCAGGAAAAACTTTATCTCGGAAACCTTGAGGCGAAGAGGGACTGGGGGTTTGCCGGCGATTATGTGGAGGCCATGTGGCTCATGCTCCAGCAGGACGTGCCTTGTGATTATGTGGTTGCAACGGGAGAGACATATTCCGTAAGGGAGTTCCTGGAAAGGGTATTTGAAAGGCTGGCCCTCGATTGGAAAAAATATGTGGAGATAGATAAAAGGTACCTGAGGCCCGCTGAAGTGGAGGTCCTGCAGGGAGACGCCGCGAAGGCGAGAGAAAGCCTCGGCTGGACCCCGAAGGTGAGTTTCGAAGGATTGATAGAGATGATGGTCGAGAGTGACATGAAACTCGCGGAGAAGGAAAAGCTCGTCAGGGACTCGGGGCGTCAGGCTTAACAACCCGTCGGCGAAGGTAATATCAAGTATGAGAAAACCACCGAGGATATCGGTAATAACCCCGTCCTTCAACCAGGGAAAGTTCATAGAGAGGACCATAAAGAGCGTTATAGGTCAGGGGTACCCGGACCTCGAATACATAGTAGTTGACGGCGGCTCCACGGACGAAACCATAAGTATTTTAAAAAAATATGAAAAGAATCTCCGCTGGATTTCCGAAAAAGACAGGGGTCAGTCGGACGCCATAAACAAGGGCATCAGGATGTCCACGGGCGATATAATCGCCTATCTCAACTCCGATGACATGTATGAGCCCGGCACACTCGGCCATGTCGCCGGGTTTTTCACGGCCCACCCTTCAGTCATGTGGCTCTCAGGCAGATGCCGCATAGTTGATGAAAGGGAGAGGGAGTTCAGGCGCTTCATTACGCGTTACAAAAATTTTTTGCTTGCCCGATACAGTTATAGTATACTTTTGGTTACGAATTTTATTTGCCAGCCTGCAACATTCCTGAGGCGCGATGTCATAGAGGATTTCGGGGTCTTTGACGTCAACCAGCACAGGGTCATGGATTACGATTACTGGTTGAGGATTGGAAAGACCCACACCCCGGGTATAATCAACGAAAATCTCGCCATGTTCAGGGTGTACAGCGAGTCCAAGACATCGAGCGGCTTTACCGACACCTTCAGGGAAGAGTTCGAGGTCTGTAAAAAGCATTCCCGTTCAACGGTCTTAAGGTCTCTCCATTATTTGAGCTGCAAGGGGATTTGCGGCGCATACTGGGTTCTTGATCTAATCTCAAATTTCGGGCATAAAAGATAGTCCGCCCGCGGCCTTCAACGGCCCGCAGGTTTTTTTTTAACACCAGCAGGAAGGACAGGGAAGAATTTAAGCGGACTCTTTGGCATGGGCGGGATAAAAAGGATAAGGGATATAATGAAGGACGAAAAAGAGATATACGCCGTTGTCCTCGCAGGAGGCATAGGGAGCAGGTTCTGGCCCCTGAGCCGGGAGACCACGCCCAAGCAGCTCCTCAAGGTCGTGGGAGACGAGAGCCTTTTAAAGACCACGATAAGGAGGCTCAGCCCCGTCATACCCCTTGAGAGGGTCTTTGTCGTTACGAGCGAAAAGCAGGCTGAACTTATAAGGCTCCACCTTACCTATGAGGGAAAGGCGCTCTCGCCGGGCTATATCGTGGAGCCCGAAGGGCGCAACACCGCCCCGGCCATCGGACTCGCGGCCCTTACGCTTTATGAAAAAGACCCCGACGCCCTTATGGCGGTGCTCCCGGCGGACCATATAATAAGGGACGGCAAGGCCTTCCGCGAAACCTTGAGGGCCGCGGCCCTGGTCGCCGAAGACGGCCACCTTGTTACCTTCGGCATAGTCCCCTCGGGGCCCGAGACGGGCTATGGCTATATAAAGGCGGGTAAAACCGTTAATAAGGGTTTAGAGGGCTTTGATGTCTGGAAGGTAAAAAAATTCGTCGAAAAACCCGACATAAAAAGGGCGAAGAAGTACCTTGAGCAGGGCGGATACTACTGGAACTCCGGTATCTTCGTATGGAAGGCAGAAAGGATACTCGAAGAGATAAAGGAGCACCTGCCCGGTGTTCATAGTGCCCTAATGGCCATAAAGAGGGGCGACGACAGGACAGAGGCTTATCTTAAGATGGAGGCCGTCTCCATAGACCACGGCATTCTGGAGAAGGCCGGCGACGTAGTCGTCATGCCGGCACTCTTTTCATGGTCCGATATAGGGAGTTGGGGTTCTTTCGGAGATCTGGTCGAAACGGACCACGATGGAAACATAATAAAGGGCCGAGTAGTCGACCTCGGCAGCACCGACTCCATAATATTCGGCTGTGACCGCGTTGTGGCCACCATAGGCTTGAATGATATGATAATAGTGGATACGCCCGACGCCACGCTCGTATGCCCCAGGGACAGGGCGCAGGAAGTCAAGTCCGTCGTGGATGAACTTAAGA
>BTQV01000119.1:0-4838 GCA_036986055.1 Thermodesulfobacteriota bacterium | reverse complement strand
TTTAAGAAAGGCCCCTTTTTTCTTGCCAGAAAAAGCGGCGTCGATATCGTCCCCTTATGCGTAACGGGAACTGAGGATATAATGAAGAAGGGGTCGCTTGCCATACACCCTTCGGAGGTTACGGTTACAGTGGGCAGGCCCATCCCCACAAAGGGGCTCGACGAAGAGGCCCTTATGGATAAGACGAGGGAGGCCATAAAGGGCCTTTTAGGGTCTTGAGTTTTTTAATTGTCATTTTCCGTGCCTCAATTCAAGGGCCGGAAAAGATAGAGAGGCGACGGAGATGAACGAAGAAAAGCAACGGTTGAGATTAATACCGCTCGGGGGGCTCGGCGAGATAGGCTTGAATATGATGGCCGTGGAATACGGGGATACGATTATCGTAATAGACTGCGGCCTCATGTTCCCCGAGGCCCATATGCTCGGCATAGATATAGTCATCCCCGACATAAGTTATCTCAAGGAAAACAGGGAGAAGGTCAAGGCCTTTGTAATAACCCACGGCCATGAGGACCACACCGGCGCCATCCCTTTTGTATTAAGGGAGATTGACGCGCCCATTTACGCCACGCCCCTGACCATAGGCCTCATAGAGGCCAAACTCTCGGAGTTCAACCTCCTCTCCACCACTACATTAGAGACGGTGAGGCCGCGCGACGTAATTTCCATCGGGCCCTTTGACATCGAGTTCATAAGGGTGAGCCATTCCATTGTGGACGGCTGCGGACTGGCCATAACGACGCCCGTCGGGGTCGTGGTGCACACCGGGGACTTCAAGCTCGACCAGACCCCAGTGGACGGCGAGGTTATAGACTACGCGCGGTTCTCGGAATACGGGGAAAAGGGCGTCCTTGCCCTCCTTTCGGACTCGACGAACGTTGAGAAGGAGGGGTATACCCTCTCCGAGAAGGAGATAGGCTCCAATATAGAGGAGATATTCAGGCACTGCGGAGGACGTATTATAGTCGCCGCCTTCAGCTCCAATATCCACAGGGTACAGCAGGTCCTTAACTGCGCCGTAAAGACGGGCAGGAAGGTGATATTGAACGGCAAGAGCATGGTCTCCAACGTGAATATAGCCACGACCCTGGGGTATCTGCGTTATCCCGAGGGGCTTATCGTAGACATGAAGGATATCGGCCGTTTTCCGGACAGGGAGATGGTGCTCCTTACCACAGGGAGCCAGGGCGAGCCCATGAGCGCGCTTACACGCATGTCCATGAACAACCACAAGCAGGTAAAGGTGAAGAAGGGCGACACCGTCATACTCTCCTCAAAATTCATCCCGGGCAATGAAAAGACGATATCCACCATGATGAACCACCTCTACAGGAGGGGCGCCGACGTAATATATGAGAAGGTCTCCGAGGTCCACGTCTCGGGACACGCGAGCAAGGAGGAACTTAAGATAATGCTCAACATGGTAAAGCCACGGTTCTTTGTCCCCGTGCACGGCGAATACCGCCACCTCGTGCTTCATGCCAGGCTCGCCGAGAGCGTTGGCATACCGGAGAAGAACGTCCTTATCGCCGAGGACGGCGACGTTGTCGAGTTGACTGAAGATAGCGCTCAAATCTCGGGCAAGGTGAGTACGGGCAAGGTCTTTGTCGACGGCAAGGGTGTGGGAGACGTGGGCGACATGATACTAAAGGACAGGCGCCACCTTTCCAACGACGGCATGGTCATTGTCGTAGTGTCGTTGAACGAGAGCACTGGCGAGCTCCTTTACGGCCCCGATATCATAACGAGGGGTTTTGTCTTTGAGGAGGAGAGCGCCGAACTCCTGAAAAACGCAAAAGATAGGGTCATCGAGACCCTTAACGGACTCAATACCGAGGCGAAATCAGAGCAGCTCGAGGTGGAGCAGGAGATAAAAAGGACACTGAGGCGGCTCTTCAACAAGACACTGGAAAGACGCCCTGTGATACTGCCCGTTGTTATCGAGATATAGGTTTTTGTTGTTTGTCCCGTGACCCTTTTGCGACGGTGGCGGGAGAGGGGGTAACCCATGGAAGAGAAGAGACCCGTTGTATATTTCACGGACCTTAAGTCCGATATAAAGCGTAACCTCTTTGACAAGATAGACGCGCTCCTCGCGGCCGTCGGTCTTGAAGGCCGTTTCAGGAAAGGCCATCTCGTTGCCGTAAAACTCCACTTCGGCGAGAAGGGAAACACCTCGTACATAAGGCCGGTCTTCGTAAGGAGGGTCGTGGACAGGATAAAGGAGACGGGCGCCAGGCCCTTCCTTACCGACACCAACACCCTCTATGTGGGCACCAGGTCCAATTCGCCCCAGCACATCTGTACGGCCATAGAGAACGGTTTTGGCTACGCCGTAACGGCCGCGCCCATTATCATAGCCGACGGCATCAGGGGCATGGACTTTACGCCCGTTGAGGTAAAGGGGAGGCATTTTGAAGAGGTATCCATCGCCAGAGAGATTGCCGACGCCAACGCCCTGGCGGTCTTGACGCATTTCAAGTGCCATGAGATGGCGGGCTTCGGCGGGGCCTTGAAGAACCTCGGCATGGGGTGCGCGAGCCGCGAGGGGAAACTCGCCCAGCACTCGAACTGCCCCCCAGTGGTGGACCCTCAGGGGTGCGTGGCCTGCGGCGAATGCGCGCCCGTATGTCCAGTTGACGCCATAACCATAGGGGCCGTGGCCGTCATAGACGAAGAGACATGCATAGGGTGCGGCCACTGCATATCGGCGTGCCCCGAGGATACGATAAAGATAAAGTGGAACGAATCGGCCTCCATACTCCAGGAGAAGATGGTGGAACACGCCAGGGGGGCCCTCGTGGGCAAGGAACAAAGGTGCGTCTTTATAAATTTTCTCACGCAGATAAGCCCTGAGTGCGACTGTTACGGACATACGGACGCGCCTATAGTGCCGGACATTGGAATAATGGCGTCCATCGACCCTGTTGCCATTGACCAGGCGTCGGCCGACCTTGTAAACGCCGCCGCCGGATACCGCGGGAACGCGTCTTTAAAGAGCGGCTTTGAACCCGGCGGGGACAAGTTCAGAGGCGTCCACGAGGATGTGGACTGGGAGGTTCAACTGCTCTACGGCGAAGAGATGGGTCTCGGAAAAAGGGACTATAACCTTGAGAGGATTTAAAGACGTAAGATGCTTGGAAGACTCGTTAAATACGCCTTTATCGTTCTTATAGTCATGAGCGGGGCGTATGTGGCGGCCGGTGAGAGGGCGCTGGAGCCGGCGCCCCAGGACAGGCCCAACGTCGATTACGAGCGCCTCGAGGTCAAGCATAAGCGGGATAAATGGGGCATGATAGTGCCCGGCCCAGATGCAATATCGTTGAAATTCCTCCCCAAGGACAGATACGGATTCGTGGACTGGACAAAGGCCGTAAGAGAGGGCTCCATCGCGCCGAAGGACACCCTTATGGGCGTTGCCGAAGAAAAGGGGGCTTCTTTTGACGCCGATATAATCATAAAGTCAAAGTTGGATTTTATGCCCGACGTCCTCTTCCCACATTCCGTCCATAACGACTGGCTAAAATGCAGCGTCTGCCATCCGAAGATATTTTTGGCCAGGGCCGGCGCCACGCCAATTTCCATGATAGGAATATGGAAGGGGAAGTTCTGCGGAAGGTGTCACGACAAGGTCGCCTTCCCCATAAGAAATTGTTTCAAATGCCATTCAGTGCAGAAAAAGGCGCCGCAATGACCTCCGGCTTTTTTAGCTTAACAAGAATACTGAAATATGCTATGATAGGCGCTACTTTAACTTTCTTAACGTCATTTTCAAGAGACCCTTTATGATTTTTTTGAGGGTTCGGGTTGAAAAGTTCCGACATGACGCCTTCGAAATATTTTACCAGGAGAGAACTCTTATCCATCCTTGAACTTGTCGAGGATTCCCGCACGTGTACTACCCTTGAAGAGGCGCGCGCCCTTGTAATGAGGGCGGCTGAGTTGCTCTCGGCCGACTACTCGGTCTGCGCCGTGGCCGACCTTTCAAAAATCTGCGAGGCGGACGCGGCCTCTGTTGTAAACGGCGGATACCCGGAGGAGTGGCTCGATATCTATTTCAAGGAGAGGATGTACAGGTTCGACCCGGTCGTAAGGTATCATCAGAGGTATTCATTATCGCGGACCTGGTCTGAGATTAACAAACACTTTGACGACGGGGAGGCGGGTAAGCTTATTAAGAGCGCAAGGGACTTCGGCCTGAATTACGGGATATCGTCAAGCATACTTTCTCCCGAGAGCGGGAAGATGAGCTTATTCTGCTTCGCCTCGGAAAAGGACAACTTCCAACCACATCACAAACGCATCCTCGATACCATCGCGCTCCACCTTAACATTGCCCTGAACAGCGCCGTCTGCGACACGTCTTCGTTTGCCTTGACCCTGGAGCAAAGAGAATCTACTCTTTTGTGATTTTTCAACACGCAATTGAATCATGAAGGGACAGTCTATGTTGGATTACAGGAGATTCACAAAAAAGGAACTGGCGGATGTTCTGGACATAATCCATGCGTCGCTGGCATGCAGGACAGATGACGACATTTCGACAGTGATGTCGAAGATAGAGGGACTTGTCTGCGCGGACAGCGCAGTCTGTGGTGTAGGCGTCGTTGAAGACGGCAGGCTTGAAAGTGTTATAAAGATTATAAACCACGATTATCCGTTAGAATGGCTTCAACTCTACGCTACAGAAGAACTTTATAAAAAAGACCCGATTATCAGATATAATTTCGAATTTTTTAAAACCCATTTCTGGTCTGAAGCCATTGAAGAGTATAATCAAAAACCGTATATGGAGTTTATGCACGTGGCATCGGATTTCGGGTTAAAGTACGGGCTTG
>BTQV01000118.1:0-4852 GCA_036986055.1 Thermodesulfobacteriota bacterium | reverse complement strand
CGAGACCTTTGAACTGGAAAAAAACCTCTCGGAAAAATACCAGTTTGAGGGCATAGTGGGCAGAAACCCCTTTATGATTGAAATATTCAACTTCATAAGGAGGATAGCCCACTATTACAGGACCGTCACCGTAGTAGGGGAGACGGGCACGGGAAAGGAGCTCATCGCAAGGGCCATTCACAACATAAGCCCCGTGGCAAAGGAGCCCTTTATCACCTTCAACTGCGGAGGGATCGTCGAGACCCTCATTGAGAGCGAGCTCTTCGGGCACAGGAAAGGGGCCTTTACCGGCGCCTTTGAGGACAAGGCCGGACTCTTCGAGGTCGCCGGCGGCGGAACCCTCTTCCTCGACGAGATAAGCAGCATGCCCATCGCCGTTCAGCCTCATCTCCTGCGCGTGCTTCAGGACGGCGACTTCAGGAGGCTCGGCAGTAACGCCACTTTAAAGGCGCGGTGCAGGGTCGTAGCGGCCACGAACAGCGACCTCGCCGACGATGTAAAAAAAGGACGTTTCAGGGACGACCTCTATTTCAGGCTTACCCCTTTAACCATAACGTTGCCGCCCTTGAGGGAGAGGAAGGACGACATACCGCTGCTCAGCAACCATTTTCTCAAAAAGTTCAACGACAGGACGGACAAGGGCGTAAGGGGCATATCAAGGCCGGCGCAGACGCAACTCGTCTCACATAACTGGCCCGGCAATATAAGGGAGCTTGAAAACGTACTCGAACAGGCCGCCATCCTCGCCTCGGACTCCTTTATACGTCCCGAAGACCTGCCTCAATCCATAAAGGAGTTGAAAGGGAGCGTTAATTACGGTACGGCGACGCTCGATATGGTCGTAAAGACGCATATGGAAAAGATTCTCAACCAGTGCGATGGAAACAGGACTCATGCCGCCAGGCTCCTTGGCATAAGCCGCCGCTCGCTCCTTCGAAAGATTGATAAATATTCTCTTAAATAAAAATTGTGACATAAGTCACACTGCGCCAAAAGCGCACAGAAGACGGCCTTTTTTCATGACGGCCATTAAGTAGTTGTTTCTTTTATCAAAACCACCTTCTAAAAACCGCATTCTCAAAAAAGAAGATTTACCTGCGTCAAAAGTGCTCACTTTTCTGCTATAATCAACAACATAATAGAAAAATCTAATTTCAACATGATGTGATTTTCCATCATTGATGATAAACTATTTCAATCTGTGATAAAAAGCACATTAATTTGTGCAAAAAAGAAACATTATGGTGTCATGAGTCAACGTAATCTTTAAAAATATTTCTGGCACGGTTCTTTCAGTACAGTAAGGGCAGAGGTACTAAAGATGAAACGTCAAGGATACATAGCCCTTTTAACAGCGTTGCTCTTAACCATATCCTTCTCCGTGTCTTCTGGAAAATCCACGAGCGGCGCCATCCGTGTCTCAGCCCACGTGCTGCCGGTAATCTCAAAGACGATCAGCAACACTTCTTCTCTCATCGTCATCACCGGCGAGGACATCAAGCGGGGGTACGTAGAGGTGAGGAACGCTACCTTGGTTGAGGTAAGGACCAACAGCAGGGAAGGGTACTTGATAACAATCGAGCAGTCGGCCCTCCTCTTCAAGGAAATATGGGTCTCCGACGGTTCAAGGACCATAATCCTCACGGGCAGGAGCGGGCTCTTCCATCAGCCTTACTCGAATTCAAGGGGGATTGACCGCAGGAGCCTCAGTTACAGGTTCGTACTCCCTGAAAATATCGAGGCCGGCACTTACCCCTGGCCTCTCCTGATAAACGCCTCCATATAGTAAAAACCCCCCGCACTCACGACACCCTCTCTTTACGGGCCTTTTAATAGGTCAGGTCCTCTCAATCCGAGAAATAACCCCTTGACTGTTTTTTTTATTATGATAATATTTTGACTTTGTGATGATGAAAAAGCGGGAGTAGCTCAGTTGGTAGAGCGCAACCTTGCCAAGGTTGAGGTCGCGGGTTCGAGACCCGTCTCCCGCTCCATTTTCCTCCGGACCAGGCCAGCCGCCCGCATCACCGCAGCACACCGAAGGTCTGAAAAAAGGAAATTTGCGATGAGTATCGCCAAAAAGATGAAAATCTTCAAGTCCTATATCGAATCGAGCGGCTTGAAGTCCACCTCTCAACGCGATTTTATAGCGGAGACTTTCTTCAGGACCAACACCCATATCAGTCTCGATGAGCTCCTTAAAAAGGCAAAGAGAAAGACCCCGCGCGTGGGCTACGCCACGGTCTACAGGACGATGAAACTGTTGACCGACTGCGGACTTGCCGTGGCAAGACAGTTCGGCGACGGCCAGACACGCTACGAGAACCTCCCCGATGACGGCCACCACGACCACCTTATCTGCATCAAGTGCTCAAGGATAGACGAATTCCGTAACGACAGGATAGAACAGCTCCAGAGCGAGACGGCCAAGAAGCATGGTTTCACAGTGCTTGACCACAAACTCGAGCTATACGGCTACTGCCCCGACTGTTCGTAAAATTTTTTATCTTATCATTGAAAATGAAAGTTAAAATCACCGCATAATGTCCTGCCACAGCGAAGACACAGAGCCGGTCAAGGGCGAATCCCTCGTCCTCGTGGGAAACCCCAATGTTGGCAAGAGCGTCATCTTCGGCGCCCTTACGGGCAGATACGCCACCGTCTCCAACTACCCTGGCACGACTGTGGGCGTGTCGAGGGGCACGGCGCGCCTCAAAGGGAGAAGCATCGGCGTCATTGACAGCCCCGGCGTCAACAGCCTCGTACCCGTAAGCGAGGACGAGAGGGTAACGAGAGACATCCTCTTAAACGAGGATATCGGCACGGTCCTCCAGGTCCTCGATTCGAAAAACCTGAGAAGAGGGCTTCTCATAACGATTCAACTCCTTGAGATGGGGCTCCCCGTCACCCTCGCCCTCAATATGTACGACGAGGCCGGCGAGAGGGGCATAAAGCTCGATATAGACGAACTCTCAAGGGCCACCGGCCTTAACGCCATACCCACAATCGCCACCCAGAAGTGGAACCTCGACAAGATCCAGAATGTCTTCAGCCTTCACAAACGGGCGGAAGGGGGCGTAACCTACCCCGAGCCCGTAGAAGAGGGGATACAGGATATTTCGGCGCTCCTTCCTAAGGCCAATATCTCCGCCAGGTCCATAAGCATAATGCTCCTTTCCGGCGACGAGACCCTTGACGAGTGGCTGGAAGAAAAGATTGGAAAGAGGAGCCTTGAAAAGATAAAGCAGATTACCTCAGGCGTTCAGTCCATATACCCGGAGCCCGTGGGCTACATAATAAACCGCGCCAGGCTCAGGAAAGTCGACGCCATACTAAAGCGCGTAATCTCCAGGGAGACCTTGAAGCAGGGGCGTTTGTCCGCGGCTATCGGCAGATATTCCATGCACCCGGTATGGGGCATACCCATACTTCTCGCCGTGCTCTTTCTCATGTACGAGTTCGTGGGGGTGCTGGGCGCGGGGATTAGCGTGGATTTCTTTCAGAACGTCATCTTCGACGGATTCTTAAACCCCTGGGTCACAAGGGTAGTCGAGTACGTCCTGCCTTCGGGCATAATACACGACCTCATCGTCGGCCCTTACGGACTTGTGACGATGGCACTCACCTACGCCATAGCCATAGTGCTGCCCATAGTGGGTTTCTTCTTCCTCTTCTTCAGCGTTCTCGAAGACTCGGGGTACCTGCCGAGGCTCGCCATAATGAGCGACAAGATATTCAAACTCCTCGGCCTTAACGGCAAGGCCGTGCTGCCCATGGTATTAGGGCTCGGTTGCGACACCATGGCCACCATGACGACGAGGATACTGGAGACGAAGAAGGAACGGGTCCTTGTGACGCTCCTTCTGGCCCTCGGGGTCCCCTGCAGCGCGCAGCTCGGCGTAATACTCGGCATGCTCGGCGCCGTCTCACTGACGGCGACGATAGTCTGGGCAGGCGTTATAATACTCATAATGCTTATCGTGGGATTTATAGCGTCAAGGCTCGTGCCCGGCGACACTTCGGACTTTATCATAGAGATACCCCCGGTGAGGCTCCCCATGGCTTCTAACATAGTGCTAAAGACGCTTGTGAGGGTGCAATGGTACTTGAAGGAGGCCCTGCCGCTCTTTGTTCTGGGCACACTTGTCCTGTTCCTCCTCGACAAGACCGGCGCGCTCGCTTTTCTGGAGAAGGCGGCGTCCCCGCTTATCGTGGATTTCCTGCAACTCCCGGCCGAGTCCACACAGGCCTTTATCGTTGGCTTCCTGAGGAGGGATTACGGCGCCGCCGGGCTCTTCGCCCTCCAGAAAAAAGGCCTCCTCGACCCCACTCAAGTCGTCGTGAGCCTTGTTACCATTACCCTTTTCGTTCCCTGCATCGCCAACCTCTTTATGATTGTAAAGGAGAGGGGAGTGAGGGCGGCTGTGTGGATGTCAGCGTTTATCTTCCCCTTCGCGCTTCTGGCGGGCGGGGTGTTGAACTTCGTTTTAAGGGCGCTAAAGGTACCCCTTTAAGGAGGAAAAATGGTTGAAGAAAGCGTCGTTGAAGAGGTCCTCGAGTTCATATGGTCCCAGCGTGAGACGGGGAGTCATTCAATAGAAAGGCTCTTCGCCGTCAAGGAGGTCGCAGAGGCAAAGGCCGACCGCGACACATTGCTGGAGATGGAGCGCTCAGGGCTTGTCACAATAGACGGAGACTCCGTATACCTTACGACGGCCGGAGAGGTCCGGGCGCGGACTATCATAAGGAGACACAGGCTCGCAGAGAGGCTCTTAACCGAGGTCCTCGCCATGGACGAGGACGCCGTAGAGCGCGAAGCTTGCAACTTCGAGCACATACTCTCGCCGGGAGT
>BTQV01000117.1:0-4875 GCA_036986055.1 Thermodesulfobacteriota bacterium | reverse complement strand
GTTGACAATCTCCTCGGCCATCTCTTCGGAGAAACCCTTTACCATCTCCCTCAGTCCGGCCTGGCCGAGTATCTGGCGTCTGTAGGTGTACACGACCTCGCGCTGCTGGTTCATGACGTCGTCGTACTCGAGGAGGTGTTTTCTGATATCGAAGTTATGGGCCTCGACCTTCTTCTGGGCGTTCTCAATAGCCCTTGAGACGAGGCCGTGCTCTATGGGCACATCCTCATCAAGGCCTATCTTGTTCATAAGCGACGCTATCCTCTCGCTCCCGAAAATCCTCAGAAGGTCGTCCTCAAGAGAGAGGTAGAACCTCGAAGAGCCCGGGTCTCCCTGGCGCCCGGCACGTCCACGGAGCTGGTTGTCTATGCGTCTCGATTCATGGCGCTCGGTGCCGATTATATGGAGGCCGCCCAGTTCGAGGACCTTCTGTCTTTCCTCGTCGCAGACTCTCTTCGCCTCCTCATAGGCCTCCCTGTATGCTTCGGTGGTGTCGTCACTTCCGGCCACAGCCGCCGCCATGTGGGCCGGGTTGCCGCCAAGGACGATGTCCGTGCCCCTGCCGGCCATATTGGTAGAGAGTGTGACGGCGCCGAGCCTGCCGGCCTGAGCGACTATCTCGGCCTCCTGCTCGTGGTGTTTGGCGTTAAGCACATGGTGGTCGAGGCCGTGGCTCTTAAGCATCTGCGAAAGTTTCTCCGAGTCGTCTATGGATATGGTTCCCACGAGCACGGGACGGCCCTTGGCGTTCCACTCCGATATCTCTTTAATGACGGCCCTGAATTTTTCCTTCTTTGTCTTATATACGAGGTCGGTGTGGTCGGTCCTTTGCATGGGCTTGTTGGTGGGCACGACCATGACGTCGAGATTGTAGATGGAGTTGAACTCGGCGGCCTCTGTATCGGCCGTGCCGGTCATGCCGGCGAGCTTGTCGTACATCCTGAAAAAATTCTGGAATGTTACGGTGGCGAGCGTCTGGTTTTCGTTCTCTATCTTGACGCCCTCCTTCGCCTCGACGGCCTGATGGAGTCCGTCGCTCCAGCGTCTCCCCGGCATGAGCCTGCCCGTGAACTCATCGACTATAATAACGGAGCCGTCCTTGACCACGTAGTCCACGTCCCTGTGGAAAAGCACATGGGCCTTCAGGGCCTGGTTGACATGATGAAGTATCTCTATGTTCTTGGGGTCAAAGAGGTTTTCGATACTGAGAAGCCCCTCCACCTTTTCCACACCGTCATCGGTTAAGATGGTCTGTTTCGCCTTCTCATCCACCGTGTAATGGACCTCTTTCTTGAGCCCCGGGATTACCTTGTCTATGGAGTAATACTTGTCCGTGGATTCTTCCGTGGGCCCGGATATGATAAGCGGGGTCCGCGCCTCGTCGATAAGGATGGAGTCAACCTCGTCGACTATGGCGTAATGGAGGTCGCGCTGTACATACTCCTCGAGGGAGAACTTCATGTTGTCGCGGAGGTAGTCGAAACCGTACTCGTTATTGGTGCCGTAGGTAATGTCGGCCCCGTAGGCTTGTGTCCGGCTTACGGGCCTCAGATGAAAGTGCCCGCCCTTGGTCTCGACGTACTCGGTGTCGTAGATAAAGCTCATCTCGTGCTGGATTACGCCGACGCTCAGGCCGAGCGTGTCGTAGATGGCGCCCATCCACACCGCGTCCCTGCGTGCCAGATAATCGTTTACCGTTACAAGGTGGGCGCCCTTGCCGGGCAGCGCGTTCAGATAGAGGGCGAGGGTGGCGGCAAGAGTTTTACCCTCACCCGTCTTCATCTCGGCTATCTTGCCGTCGTGGAGAACCTTGCCTCCGAGTATCTGCACGTCGAAATGACGCATATTGAGTTTTCTTCTCGCCACCTCCCTGACAACGGCAAAGGCCTCGGGGAGGAGGTCGTTTATATCCGCTCCGCCGGAAAGCCGCTCTTTTAAAGACAGGGTAATCTCCTTGAACCCGTCATCTGGGACCTCCCGCATCTTGGGCTCAAGGGCGTTTACCGTATCCACCACGGGGTGAAGGCGCTTAAGGTCGCGCTCGTTTTTACTTCCGAAAATCTTCTTTAAAACATTATTTAACATATCTCACCGGTTAGTTTTATTTATTACACAGGCCTCAAGGCCATTTAAAATTCTATCATGATTATACGCGTAATTCCATACCGCCTGAAAAAATATTTCAAAGGGTTTTAGTTTTAGTTCCAGTTTCAGGGGCCCGGCCATCACCATCAAGGGCGGCGCGAAGAGGTAAAGACCGTAAGCGCAAAAAAATCCCAAGCCCTTGAAAGACCTTGAGATTCTAAAACGACGCACTCGATTTTCCCGGCACAGGACGGCTTCAGGGGCTAAGCCCCCGTCAATTCAGGATGTACCTTGAGGGGTTTAACCAGACCCCGTTTACAGATACGCCGTAGTGAAGATGAGCCCCCGTGGAACGGCCCGTATTGCCGACGGAGGCTACCTTCTGCCCCCTGTCCACCTTCTGCCCCACCCTCACGTCGATGTTTGAGAGATGGCCGTAAATCGTCTTTATCCCGTACCCGTGTCTTATGACAAGGAACTTTCCGAGATTGGCGTCGCGCGCTATCCTTACCACCGAGCCCCTGGCCGTACTCACCACGGGCGTGCCGAGACGGTTGGCGATATCAAGCCCGTTGTGACTCTGAGTGAGTCCGGTGAAAGGGGAGGTCCTCTTGCCGTAAGTAGAGGTCACCCAGCCGCGCGTCGGCCATATGGAAGGCGTGGACGCGAGTATGCCGGACTTTTTCAGGAGTTGACCCTGCAGTTCGGCGAACCTGGATTCCTGGGAATCCGCCTTTAACTTGAGCTGGTTAAGGTCAGAGCGCATCTGCCCCACGAGGTCGTCCACCTTGGCCCCCGGCGTAAGGAGGTAATCCTCAACGTCCATGGAAGACCCGCCGCCTATACCCTTGACCTGACCGGTATTGACGGACTTCTTGGGGCTCTCGATATTCGCTATTATCCTGAGTTTCTTGTCAAAGAGGTCGAGTCTCGCTATCTGCGATTCAAGACCCCTTATCTTGGACGAAAAATTTTGAATCTCTATCTTCTGGTAGGCGTTCTCTTTTTTAAGCCTGAAGAATTCACTGGAGTTCGCCCTTATCCTTACGTAATCAAAGACGACAAAAGAGAGGGCGAGGAAACACAGGACGGAGACGGCTCCGACGGCCTTGGCCGTCTTTACCTTGATCTTGAGACGCCTCGGCCGGGTCGTGTCATTGGAGAGGGCAAAAAGAGAAATATACCTTGTCCCCGATGATACGCTCCTGGATTGTTTAGTACCGCTTCTCCGGGATTTCGAAAAGGAAGAAAAAAACTTTAAGCTCATGGCCACTTCCGATTTATTTGTTTTTGCCTAAATAGCACAAATTGAATATGGATGTCAAGGCTCTTGTGTTCTGACAAATTATTTACTAAAAACCGGCATATATCAGTGATTAATGTCACCTGTTATTCAAAGGTTCGGTCTTCAGGAGCTCTATTGGTGCATAAAAAGAAGTATGCGGTCCCTCTCCACCTTTATATAGCCTTCCTCGCTCATCTTCTTAAGCGCCCTTGAGACCACCTCCCTTGAAGACCCTATCATGGCGGCAAGCTCTTCGTGGGTGGGCCTTTCGATATCCACGACCTTTTCTTCGGCCGAGGCCTTTGACATGCCGATGAGGGTATGGGCTATCCTGCCGCATACGTCAAGAAGCGCGAGGCCGCCTATCTTTCTCGTCGCGTCCCTCAGCCTGCCCGTAAGGTAGGCGAACATGGTCCTGTAGACCTTGTGATGGCTCCCGAGGTATTTAAGGAATACCTCCTTGTTTACAGCGAGGCATTTGAGGTCCCGGCCGGCCTCTACATTGGCCGACCTCGGCTTTTCGTCCATAATAGCCATCTCTCCGAACATATCCCCTTCCTTGAGGACGGCGAGCACAATCTCCCGGCCCTGCTCGCCGTAGAGGGTCACCTTGGCCCTTCCGGAGATTATGAAGAATACGGCGTCGCCGCTTTCACCCTCGCATATAATCTGGCTCGCCTTGGGCCATGTCCTTAACTCGCCTATGGCGATGATATCCTCAAGATAGAAATCCTCGAGGCCGCTGAACAACGGGTTCCTTGCGAGCACTTCCTTTAAGACCCTCTTCTCTTCCTCATCCATGTTTTTCATCATGTCCCACTCGCCTCTAATTCATTGATGTAGATACTCGGAGCGCCAATGGAGCCGATAAAGCGGATATCGTCGGCGCAGTCCAGAACGCCGGAAAAAAGTTCGAGGAGGTTGCCTGAGACGGCCATACCCCTTACAGGGTAACTTGCCGCTCCGTCCTCCACCCACTGGCCCGACGCCCCCAGGGAAAAATCCCCCGTCACCGGGTTTATCATGTGCACCCCCATAACCTCGGTTATAAAGAGGCCCCTTCCCATCTGCTTGAGCAACCCTTCGAGGTCAGCGCCTTTTCCGGCGTTCTCCATGTAGAGGTTGGATACGCCCACGGCCGGCAGCGTCTTGTAGCCGCCCCTCGAC
This sequence comes from Thermodesulfobacteriota bacterium, assembly GCA_036986055.1. Lineage (GTDB taxonomy): Bacteria > Desulfobacterota > GWC2-55-46 > GWC2-55-46 > JADFVP01 > BTQV01. Next base: position 338 of record BTQV01000117.1, on the reverse strand, counting down.
GCGTTGCCAGTAGAAGCCGTCCCGAGCCTGCGCCCCCAGTAAGAATCATAGAGATACCCTTGAAGGACGCCCTTTTCAACGAGGGCCGTCTTTGAACTCGGCACACCCTCTCCGTCGAAAGGGGCAGTTGACCACCCCCCTTTCAGCGTGCCGTCATCACAAATATTCAATACGTCGGAGACTACCTTTTTCCCCACCCTGTCCTTGAGCATGGACTTGCCCTTGGAGACGTTATCGGCGAGGAAGGACCCGGCGAGCGCCTCGAGGAGCTCGCATACCACGGTGTTTTCTATGACGGCCGGGCACTTGACGGTCTTTATCTCTCTCGCGCCGAGCTT
>BTQV01000116.1:0-4877 GCA_036986055.1 Thermodesulfobacteriota bacterium | reverse complement strand
AACAAAAACCCTTTGAGAGGTACGAGACCGCCCGGAGGGGAAAAATGCACAAAAATACCAGCCGCCAATTTGCAATAAACAAAAACCCCCTTGAGAGGTACGTGACCGCCCGGAGGGGGAGTTAGTGTAAGTATACCTGAGACGCCCGTCTGATATGAATAAAAAAGACCCCTTGACGGACCCGGCCCGGGGGCTTTGCTTGAGAACTATTTTGACTCTAATGAGTTGACCTTGACTGTAAGGCGCGCTATTCTTCTTGACGCGCTGTTCCTGTGAAATACGCCCTGCGTTACCGAGCGGTCAAGTAACCGTACGGCGGTCTTAAGTCCGGTCTGAGCCTCTTCGGCGTTGCCGGCGCTCACAGATTGGCGTACCTTCTTGACCACGGTCTTTATCGTAGTTTTAACGGAGGTATTCCTTATCCTCCTCTTTTCGCTCTGCCGGTGCCTCTTTATGGCCGATTTATGATTTGCCAAAACCCCTTCCTCCTGTTATTTTAATTGGGCCTTTTCGCGCCGGGCGTTTTTTTGGGCGTCCGGGCGTGGTCTTGAGTTGTTATTTAGTCAGATATGATATTCTTTTCGGGCAAAGTTGTCAAGGGTTTGCTTTAAGGGATATGGTCTTTTCCGTCTTTTACGGTCGGGGCGGACCGTTAAGGTATCTGTCACAGTGAATTAAGGAGAGAGATGTCCGGGAAAAACCATGAGTCGAATATAACCGGGGCCGCTTCGGTCGTGGGCGCGGCCACGATACTCAGCCGCATCCTCGGATACTTGAGGGATGTGACCATAGCTTACTTCTTCGGCGCCGGGCTCCTCTCCGACGCCTTTTTCGTGGCCTTCAGGATATCCAACCTCCTGAGGAGGCTCGTCGGCGAGGGCGCGCTCACATCGTCCTTTATACCCGTCTTTACCGAAGAGAGGATGAAGAGGAGCGAGGGAGATACGAGGGACCTCGTATCGAGCCTCTTTACTCTCTTCGCGATAATACTGATAGTCACGTCGCTTCTCGGCATACTCTTTTCACCATGGCTCGTCTCCTTCCTGTCGCCGGGTTTCCTGGCGGAGCCGGAAAAATACTCCCTTACCGTGAGCCTCACGAGGCTCATGTTCCCCTACATATTCTTTATCGGCCTCATGGCCCTCGGCATGGGGGTCCTTAATACCCTGAAACACTTTGCCGCCCCCGCGTTCGCCCCGGTATTCTTCAACCTGGCGATAATAGTCTCCATACTAGCGCTTGCGCCTTTTCTTGAGAAGCCGGTCTACGCACTGGCCGTGGGCGTGCTTGTGGGCGGTGCGTTGCAGTTCCTGATACTCGTGCCCTTCCTCAGGAAGTATGGTTTTTCTCTAAAACCGCTTTTTTTCTTCCGTGACCCGGCCATAAGAAAGATATTCGCGCTAATGGGGCCCGCCGCCTTCGGCGTCGGCATCTATCAACTGAACATATTCGTGACCCTGTGGTTCGCCTCGAGGCTCTCCGAGGGGAGCGTGTCATACCTTTATTACGCGGGCAGGCTCATGGAACTGCCGCTGGGGATCTTCGCCGTCTCCGTCTCTACGGCAGTACTCCCGAGCCTCGCTGAGTACGCCGCCCTGAAGGAGTGGGTGAATTTCAAGAAGTCGCTCTCATTCGCACTGAGGCTCGTAATATTTGTGACGGTCCCGGCAACAGTGGGGCTCTTGATCCTGAGCCTGCCCATAATAGACGTACTCTTTACTCACGGCGAGTTCACATCAAAGGCCGCCTCGGCCACCTCACTGGCTCTGTACTACTATGCCCCGGGTCTCGTGCCCGTGGCCCTTTACAGGATACTCACGTCGGTATTCTATTCCATGAAGGACACTGTCACGCCGGTCATAACGGCCTTCTGCTCCTTTCTCGTAAACATCATCATGTGCCTTCTTCTTGTGGGCCCGTTACAGCACGCGGGGCTCGCCCTGGCCACGACCATCGCCGCCACCTTTAACATGGTCCTCCTCTTTATAATACTTAAAAGGAGGCTTGGACGGTTCGACGGCCGCTTTATCCTCGGCTCAGCCGTTAAAAATATTCTCGCCGCCCTTGCCATGGGCGTCCTGATTTATCTGATCTTGATATTTACGGGATACGGGGGGCTGAGTTCAGGGGGCAGGGTCCTCTTCCTGGGGATAATTCTGCCGGTGGGCGCTTTTGCCTACTTCCTCATATCATGGTTGCAGAAGGCGCCGGAACTCTCATTTTTTAAAGACTTTTTGAAAAAGAGGAGGCATGGGAGGGCGTGAAATATGCCTGAAATGAAAAGTAGCTATAATTCGTGTAACCGCTTGACTATAAAGGCTAAAATGATGGTTAAAAAATAGGCAAAATGCCTCGGGGCCGTTAAAGACAGCCCAATCCAACTTTGCATTGAGGGGTTTTTCAACAGGTTATCCACAGGAGATGGGGAAATCTCTCAACCCTTCTGTTTTTGCTCACTAATTTTTTTCTCTCTCAACTTGGCTTCTTCCCAGAGGCCTTCCATCTCTTCCGTGGTGGCTGTGGATAGGCCGGCGCCTCTTTCAGAAAGGGATTTTTCGATGTGATGGAACCTCCTCATGAACTTGCCTATGGTCTTTCTCAGCGCCTCCTCGGGGCTTACCTCGAGGAACCGTGCGGCGTTTACTATGGTAAAGAGGAGGTCGCCGAGCTCCTCTTCCACTTTTGAAGGGTCTTTTGAGCGTATGGCCTCGGAGAACTCCGAGAGTTCTTCCGTGACCTTGTCGAGGACCCCCTCAATATCCTTCCAGTCAAAGCCGGCCTTTGCCGCTTTCTTGCTTATCTTGTGGGCCCTCAAAAGCGCGGGCATGGCCTCGGGCACGCCTGAAAGCACGCCGCCCCCTTTATGCTCCCCTTTTTTTATCTCGGCCCAGTGGACGAGCACCTCTTCGGGCGTGTCGGCCTTCTTGTCTCCGAATACGTGGGGGTGGCGGCGGACCATCTTTTCGATGAGGGTCTTTATAACGTCTTCCACGTCAAATTCATCGGCCTCCTCGGCGACGCGGGCCGCGAAGACGACCTGAAAGAGGAGGTCGCCGAGCTCCTCCCTTATATCTTCCGTTGAGCCCGAGTCGATGGCCGAGACCACCTCATAGGCCTCTTCGATGATAAAGGGCGTAAGGCTACCGAGGGTCTGGGCCCTGTCCCAGGGGCAACCATTATCGGCCCGGAGCCTCTCCATTAGTCTTTTAAGGGCTTCGAAGCCGGCTTCACTCGAAGGTTTTTTTTCTTTTGTCACAGCCGTCTACTCCGTTACGAGCCTTTCGAGGTCCTCTTTCGTGTTTATGTTCCTCACGGACTCTTCTATGGGTATGCCTTTAAAATCCTCTTCCACGAGTTTTTTGACCCTTATCCTTTCCATGAGGCCGGTAAGCCTCAGGTTGCCCTCTTTTATCATGGCCTCCATGGGCTTCATGCACCTCTTCGAATAGACGGCGTGCATGGGGTGGTACCTGCCTGAGATAAAAGGGACGGCCGCGTCGTATGAGCCGGGCGCTTCCAATATCCTTTTAACGGCCCCTGCGTCGATATGAGGCATGTCGCAGGCCGCGACGAAGACATGGTTACCCGATGAGTGGAAGAGGGCCGTATAGACCCCTCCAAGGCTCCCTGCGCCCTTGTATATATCGGCAACGACCCTTGCGTCGAGGTTTTCGTAGAGGAGCACGTCGTCGGCGACTATCATGGTCTTTTCAAAGACCCCTGAGACGACCTTCAAGACCCTTTGTATTATGGTCTCGCCGTTAAATTCCAGAAGGGCCTTGTTCGAGCCCATGCGTCTGCTCTTTCCTCCGGCAAGTACCGCGCCCGTCATCTTTTATCTATCCTCAACTCTATGGTCACCGCTTCTTCGCACCCCTTGAGGCTCTGTATCATGCCGAGGACCCCGTCGCGTATGAGGTTCTCTATGAAGGGTTTTAAGGTTACGGGCACACCGTCCACGACGAGGGATACTGAGTTTTGCGGAGCGGCCTTTATCACTTTCTCCTCTATGAGGCCGGCAACCCCCTTGAAATCGTCGAGGCCGAAGACGGGCCTTTCGCCCTTTATCTCCATATCGCTCACATATGCCAGCAGCGTTTCGTCTGTCTCGCAGACCGGTTTCGCAGAGACGGCCTTTCTTGCGATTTCAATTTTAGGAAGAGCCGAGCCCTTGAAACCCTCGGCGACTATAACGTCTACGTCGTCGAGGAACGTCGCGGCGATCCTCTCGGGGGGCCACTCCTCTGAAACCTTTTTAATGAGCGCCATCTTATCGGGCGAGGTGAGGACAACGCTCACGGCTCCGGCCGCGCCGTGGCGAGCCGAGTCCTTGCCTGGCCTGTCTATTTCAAAGCCGTGGACGTCGTGCTTTATCGTGCCCACCTTAAAACCCCTTGACGTTAGTTCAGTTACCACCTTTTCAAGGAGCGTGGTCTTGCCAGAGCCCGAAAGGCCCGCTATCGTAACCACAGGTTTCATTGGTCCTCTCTCTTTGAGATTTTATTTTTGGTTAGTGAGATATGAAAAGGATATCAGAGGGTTACAGCGCCTGTCAAACCCAAATGTTTAAGCGCCGCCTAACCCTCTCAAGGCTCCGCCCAAAAAGGGTTAAAGATGGTTGACCTTTAAAATCGCCCCGTGTTAGATTGTCTTTTAAGCGCAAAGACCGGTTTAACAGGCCCCGGAAAAGAAATGGATGAAAAAAACCCCCTTTTAAGAGAACTCCCTTCGGTAGACGAACTCGTGCGTTCGCCCGCCCTCAGGGAGGCGGTAAAAGAGTACTCCCACACTTTTATCTCGGACGCGGCGCGGGCCGTCCTCCATAAGGAGCGCTCTCGCATTCTGGGGGAGGTGAGGGAGGGGGATGGAGACGGGGA
>BTQV01000115.1:0-4940 GCA_036986055.1 Thermodesulfobacteriota bacterium | reverse complement strand
GCCCTTAAAGGAACTCAGAAAATTCCTGAAGAAGCCGGGCTGACAGGTTTTACCCTGGAGCCCTTAACCTTTTGCCGGCCCGCCCCCGGCATCAATGTAAGGTAAGGTTATTGGCAGGTTATTCGTCGCGCACCGCCTCCTTGAGTTTTTTAACCATCTCTTCGGGGATGTCGGTCATGCCGTGGCCCTTCCGGGCGTGTTCCTGCATCTTTCCCATAAGTTCTTCCTCTGTCTCGGCCCTCGCCTCGAAGTCGCATTCCACGCCTATGTCTCTGCACCTGATAGCTTTTGCCATTTTCCTGCCCTCCTCTGGCATTATATTTTTTAATTACACTCTCGCATTAACTGTAGCAGACCTTCGATGCGAGTCAAGGGGGAGGCTTTGCGGGTGAGGCGGGTCCTTTGTTGAAAATTCCGGACTTCTGTCATATAATCATCCGTCAGGCCCATGTGCAAATTTCTGCAACGAGGAGGTAATATCCATGAGGTACGGACGCTTAACTACGATATTTTTTACCCTTGCGCTCTTATTTGCCTTTTCCGTAGTCTCATACGCCGATGTGACGGTTGCGCGTTTTGTCAAGAGCAGCGGCATAAACGGCATGGGCGGTTACACAGCCAATGAAAAGGAGGCTATCAAGGGGCTTGTCAAGAGGGTGGACAGCAAAAGAGAGTTTACGGGAAAGTTTTTGAGGAGGTTTTCAGGGGCCAGGGAGAAGACCACCATATACGACGTCGCAAACGACCGGGTGGTCATGCTTGACCACGCAAAAAAAACCTACACTGTCAGGAAAATTTCCCTCCCCGAGGATAAAGAGGGAGACGCGCGGGACTACGGGGATGACGGCGAAGCCGCGGCGGGAGATAAAGATGATTCCGAGGTAAAGGTCATCAGGAATGAGCTCAAGTTGAAGGACAGGGGAGAAAAAAAGACGATAAACGGTTTTCCCTGCAGGCTCTACGAACTTACCTGGCTTATAGAGACTGAGAACGTTAAGACAGGGGAGAGGGGCAAGAGCCTCATGACCTCGCTTATCTGGACTACGCCGGAGACGAAAAAGATAAAGGCGCTTCAATCAGAGGCGGAACGTTTTAACGCCGCCTATCTCAAGAAGATGGGCCTCGACATGGACCCCGGGGAGTACAAGCGGATGGGTCTTTCCGTGGTCGGGACACTATCTGGCAGGGACAGCGGTGAACTAAAGAAAGAACTTTCCCGGATTAAAGGCTATCCCATTACGACTTCCGTAAAGTGGGAGATTGACATGACGGGCAAGAAGACGAAAGAGGACGAGGCGCTTACCCTTGACAGGGGCGTTGAGGGCCTCCTCGGAAGTCTCGGCAGGAAGGTGGCAAAGGGGAAGAAGAAGAAGGAGAAAAAACCCGTCTTCGAGTCCTATGTCGAGATAAAGAGCATTGACGCATCCACCCTGCCCGGGAGCGACTTTACCGTGCCCGATGGGTATAAGGAGAAGAAACGCCTCTGGTAGGCTCATTGAGGTAGCGGCGTTAACGACGCTGGGGCGGCCCTTTTACACAGGGGCCGCCCCAGTTGCATTACAGACTGAAACTTCTCCAGACGGAGCCACCAGAAGACTTAAGCGCTACGCCGGCCAGACAAAAATTATTTTTTCAGTTCTTCGAGGACCCTGTCTATATCCAGGGGGAGGAGGACTATCTCTATCCTCCTGTTCCTTGAGCGCCCCTCCTCGGTGTCGTTCTCTACAACGGGCCTGAATTTCGAGTACCCCGAGGCTGAGAGGAGTTTGGGGTCGACACCGGCCGTGTCTTGAAGGTAGCGCACCACGTTAGTCGCGCGCGCCGCTGAGAGCTCCCAGTTCGTGGGGAATTTTTTCTTTAGCCTCGGCCCGATGGGAACGTCGTCGGTGTGCCCCTCGACCTTTATCTGCTTTTCGGTGACCTTACTAAGGATGCCGCCCACCCTTTTAAGCAGGTCTTTTCCCTCGGGCTTTATCTCGGCCTTGCCCGAGTCGAAGAGTATCTCCTCAACGAGGTTTACCGAAAGCCTGTCCATGGCCCTGGTAATCTTTATCTCGCCCTTTTCTATCTCCTGCTTTAACTCGCCCATGAGGTTTTCATAAGTGGATTTTACTTCCGCTATCTCCTTCTCCTTCTGTTCCTTCACCGAGCTAAGCCTTGCTATCTCGTTGGTGAGCCTCTCGACCTCGCCGGTCAGAAATTCTATCCTTGTATCTTTTTCGTTAAGCGCAGCTGTGATGCTGTTGTTCTCACCTCTTGCTTCCTCGATACGCGCCTTGAGGGTGGATATCTCCTCTTTGAGAATCTCGTTCTCCCTCTTCTTGTCGTTCAAGTCCCTCGTTATCTTTTCAATGGTGTGACGTCTCGCCTCGGACTCGTCTACCGCCGACTCGAAGGTCTTTGTGCTGACGCACCCGGCGAGTATCAGCATCAAGGACAGCAGTAAGAGAACCTTCTTCATTTTACCTCCCCCGTGGGTTTAGATAGATGTATAAAAATTTTCGTGAGTTATTAATGCGCCCTGTCTTATAAGCGCATGCCGGATAATTCCAATAACGCTACGCGCGTTGTCTGAAATTTCAGGGATTGGTCCGCGTACTTGAGGCCGCAGATTTCATCCTTATAAGCCGGTTTGTAATATGTGTCAGGCGGAGATCTTTTTCCGTGACTTTTGCACATCGGCGGGCTCTACTTTCACCTTGACTATCCTGTTAGCCTCCACGTCGACTACGGTGAACCTCATGCCCTTGTACATGACGAACTCCCCGCCGCGCGGTATCCTCTGGAGTTTCGCCAGCATAAAGCCGGCAAGCGTGTTGTACTCCTCGCCTTCCTCGTTCAAGACTATGCCCTCGTCCTCGAGGTCGCCCGTTGAAATGGACGCGTCGATAATCATGGTCCCGTCCTTGAGTTTCTCGACGAGGCCGCCCTTGCCGACGTCGTACTCGTCTTCTATCTCGCCCACTATCTCTTCGAGAATGTCTTCGATGGTTACGAGCCCGTCCACCTCACCGTGTTCGTCAACGACTATGGCTATGTGAATTTTACGGCGCTGCATTTCTCTTAAGAGTTTGCTTATGAGGATGGAACTCGGAACGAAGTAGGGCGTTCTCATCAGCTCCGTGATAATAACGGGACGCCCCTTTTCAACGGCCCGGAAGACATCCTTGTTGAAGAGTATGCCAACTATTTTTTCGAGGTTGTCCCTGTACACGGGGTACCTTGAGAAGCCGGCGTCGGAGATTATCTTGAGGACTTTTTCCCCGGGTGTTGTTACCTCTATGGCGGAGAACTTCAGCTTGGGCACCATGACCTCCCTCACCGTGGTGTCGGCGAACTGGAAGACACCCTGCAGGAGCGCGGCCTCGGTCTCCTCGAAGACCCCCTTTTCGCGGCCTTCGTTTATGAAATATTTTATCTCCTCCTCGGAGATGAAAGGCTCTTCCACGATGTTCTTGATGCCGAGGACCCTGAGAACCGCCCTCGTGGAGGCGGTAAGCAGCTTAACGAGAGAGGATGTGAGCTTTGTCGTGAGGTTAAGGGGCCTCGCGGAAAAACAGGCAAACTTCTCGGAAAACCGCAGGGCCAGGGACTTGGGCACAAGTTCGCCGATGACGAGGGTGGCGTATGAAATTATTACAACGACTATCCCGACTGCGAGGAGTTCGGAATAGCGCTGTACAATGGATATGGGTATGGACACAAGGACGGGCTTGAAGAACTCTATGGCGGTTACACCGCCGATGACGGAGGCGAGCGTGGTCACTACGGTAACGCCCACCTGGACTGTGGCGAGGAACCGGTCGGGTTCCTCCTTCATCTTCGCTACCGTCGCGGCCGAGGCATGGCCTTCCTTCGCGAGTTTGTCGATAACGCTTCTCTTGGCGGAGATAACGGCTATTTCTGAGCCGGAGAAGAAACCGTTAATGAGTATCAGGATTAATATTATTAAAGCCTCAATAAAAAGGCCTTCGACGAACACTTAGTCTCCTTTTTTTTATTTTAAGGCCGGTTATGCACAGGGCCTCTATATATTTAGAATTATAGCATAAAGGTCCATTATTACAACAGGGCCGGGCCGTCTCGGCGGCCCGGCCCGGCTCTGTTACTGTGGGGATGGTCTGTTATGCCGGGGTCCTGAAGGCCTTGAGGCCCGGGAACTCCGCCGCCGCGCCAAGCGCCTCCTCAATCCTCAATAACTGGTTGTACTTCGCCACCCGGTCGGAGCGCGACGCCGAGCCCGTCTTTATCTGCCCCGCGCCCGTGGCTACGGCTATGTCAGCTATGGTCGTATCCTCGGTCTCGCCGCTGCGGTGGGAAATGACCGAGGTATAGCCGGACCTTCCGGCGGTCTCAACGGCATCGAGGGTCTCGGTGAGTGTGCCTATCTGGTTTACCTTTATGAGTATGGAGTTGGCTATGCCTTTCTCTATACCCTTTTTAATCTTCTCGGTGTTGGTCACGAAGATATCGTCGCCGACGAGTTGCACTTTTTTGCCGAGCCTTTCGGTCATAGTCTTCCACCCCGGCCAGTCATCCTCTGAGAGACCGTCCTCAATGGAGATTATGGGGTATTTCGCCACAAGTTTTTCGAGGTAATCGACCATGTCGGGGGCCTTGAGCTCCTTGCCTTCCATGGTGTAAACACCCTTGTCGCAGAATTCGCTCGCCGCGCTGTCAAGGGCTATGTAGACGTCTTTCCCGGGCTTGTATGAGGCCGTCTTTATGGCCTTGAGGATAAGTTCCACGGCCTCGCTGTTGGACTTGAGCATGGGAGCGAACCCGCCCTCGTCGCCAACGGCGGTGGAGAGATTTTTCTTTGAGAGTATACCTTTCAGGGCGTGGAAGACCTCTACGCCCGCCCTGAGCGCTTCGCTGAAGGTGGAAAAACCGGCCGGCACTATCATGAACTCCTGTATGTCAAGGTTGTTGTCTGCGTG
>BTQV01000114.1:0-5021 GCA_036986055.1 Thermodesulfobacteriota bacterium | reverse complement strand
TAAAGATGGAAACCGCCTTTATATACAGCGAAAAATTCGGCGCCTTCAGTTACGGTGCCTCCCATCCCATGAGGCCCGTCAGGCTCAAACTCACCTATGACCTTATCTCGGCCCTTGGTTTGAAGGATATCCCCGGCGCCGGGTTCGTGGAGGCGAGAAGGGCCACCGACGCCGAGATACTTTTGATTCACACGCCGGAGTACTTGAAGGCCCTTAAAGAGGCCGACAGCGGCGAGGTCCCTCATGGAGAGGGACTGGGAGGGGAGACCTTCGGCCTCGGTTACGGGGACAACCCTGTCTTCAGGGGTGTCTTTGAGTGGTCGAGTTATTCCGCGGGGGCTTCAATACAGGCCGCGGCTCTCGTTGGGTCGGCCGCGGTGAAGACGGCCTTTAACATAGCAGGCGGGCTACACCACGCCATGGCATCGAGGGCCTCGGGTTTCTGTTACATAAACGACGCGGCCCTGGCCGTTAAATACCTCGTGGATATGGGAAAGCGCGTGGCCTACGTGGACGTCGACGCCCACCACGGCGACGGCGTCGAGCGCGCCTTTTACGCGACTGACAGGGCGCTTACCGTCTCCCTCCATGAAAGCGGCACGACGCTCTTCCCGGGAACGGGTTTTACCGGGGACATGGGAGAGGGCGCCGGAGAGGGATTTTGCGTGAACCTTCCGCTACCGCCGGGCACAGGGGACGAGGTGTATCTTCGCGCATTCGACGCCGTGGTCCCTGATGCGATAAAAACTTTTTCACCGGACGTACTCGTTACGCAACTTGGCGTGGATACTTTTTCAACAGACCCATTGACGCACCTTGAACTCACCACAAACGCATTCGAGGAGATTGTAAAACGCTTCCGCTCTTTCGGTTTGCCATGGGTCGGCCTCGGAGGAGGCGGCTACGACCTCTCCAACGTGGCGCGGGCCTGGACCCTTGCCTGGGCCGTAATGAACGGAGTTGTGGCGCCTGAGAAAATTCCCGAAGAATTTCTTTTGAGGCATGGCGATATATTTGCTTCCGACAGGCTTCGCGACAACCCCCGGAAGGTGCGTAATGGGGCGGCCTGGCAGGATATTGAAAAGGAAATATCCTTTATCAGGGGAAATTGTATCCCCCTCATAAAGGGCTGAACTTTATCAGAAAAATCTTTAAAAAGGGGTTATAAGCGCGATGTTGTTGACGGCCCCCTATAAAATTGGTATTTTACACTATCCCCTCAAGAAGAAAGGTCTTTTTATTATCGTGAAGATAGGCATGATCCCCTTAAGAAGAAAGGTTTTTTTGTTATGAAGATAGGCGTGCCGAAAGAGATAAAGGATAACGAGTTCAGGGTGGCCGCCGTACCCTCTGGCGTAAGGGTGCTTGTCGATTCCGGCCACATGGTCTACGTTGAGAAGGGGGCGGGCGAGGGGAGCCGTATCTCCGACGACGAGTATCGGGACGCCGGGGCCACGGTCCTCGGAGATGCCTCCGATGTCTACGGGAGGGCGGACCTTATCGTCAAGGTAAAGGAGCCGCTTTCCGGAGAATTCAGGTTTCTCCATGACGGCCTCATGATCTTCACCTTCTTCCACCTGGCGGCCAATCAACGCCTCGCCTCCATGCTTTTAAGGAGCGGGTGTACGGCCATCGCCTATGAGACGCTGGAAACCGATGACGGAAGACGTCCCGTGCTTACGCCCATGAGCGAGGTAGCCGGAAAACTCGCCGTACATGTGGGCGCCCATTATCTTCAGAAGCCCCATGGCGGCGGTGGCGTGCTCCTCGGCGGTGTGCCTGGAACGGGGTCGGGGGCAGTGACAATAATCGGCGCGGGAGCCGTGGGGTTTAACGCCGCGAGGGTGGCGGCGGCCCTTGGAGCGGACGTAACGGTGCTCAATAAAAGTGTAGCGAGACTCAGGTATATTGAAGACATCTTCGGGGGCTCCGTCAACACTGTCATCTCAAACGCCTACAACATCGAGCGGGCCGTAAGGGGCTGCGACCTCCTCATCGGCGCCGTCCATATAACGGGCACGAGGCCCCCGGCGCTCGTGACCCGCGAGATGGTCTCCACCATGAAAAAAGGCTCGGTCATCGTGGACGTCTCCGTGGACCAGGGCGGGTGCGTGGAGTCGATACACCCCACGACCCATACAACACCGACTTACGATGTGGACGGCGTCGTCCACTACGCCGTCTCCAATATGCCCGGGGCCGTGCCTGAAACATCTACCTTCGCGCTTACCAACGCAACGATTCCCTACATTGCGGCCATCGCCGACCTCGGCCTCAAGAGTGCGGTGGCGAAAGACCCGGCCCTGGCAAGGGCCGTCAATATCCACAAGGGCCGTGTAACCCACCCGGGAGTTGCCGTCTCCATTAAAAAGGATTTCAGCCCCCTTTCCTTTTAATCTTTTTTTGTTTAATCCTCCCCGCAGGCCCATTAAAACCTTTTCCCCACAGCCCCTTTTCCCTTGACTGAGTAGTTCAAATGAGATAATTTTAAATATTCTTTTTTGGTTTAAACTGCGGATTTAACTGTGGATTTTTATAGAGGGACTGTCCAGTCCGGCTTTTTTAAACTTTTTAAGGTCTGAAGATCAGAAGGTGAGAGTGGTGGAAGAAAAAAGCGCCGAGTACCGGCAACGCATCGAAAGGCTCAAGTCATTGAGGGAGGCAGGTATAAACCCCTATCCCAACGACTTTAAGCCGGGGTCAACGTGCGAGTTGATCAAGGAAAAATACGGCTCCCTTGGCAGTGACGAATTGGGGGAAAAGGCCGGGATTGTCTCCTTGGCGGGCAGGATTATGGCCAAGAGGGATTTCGGCAAGGCCTCTTTCATACAGGTCCAGGACAGGACGGGACAAATTCAGGCCTATGTAAAAAAGGACATCCTCGGCGAAGATGGTTTTTCGCTCTTCAAAAAATTCGACACCGGGGATATCGTGGGCGTGGAGGGGCCTCTGTTCAGGACCCGCACCGACGAACTGACCGTAGAGGTCAGGTCTCTGGAGCTCCTTTCAAAGGGTCTGTACCCGCTTCCGGAGAAATGGCACGGCCTCAAGGACGTTGAGGCGCGCTACAGGCAGCGCTACCTCGACCTCATGGTCAACCCCGAGGTGAGGGAGGTCTTTTCAAAGAGGACGGCTATCGTAAATTTCCTGAGGGATTTCTTGTCCAAGAGAGATTTCATGGAGGTGGAGACCCCCATGCTCCAGCCCGTCTACGGCGGCGCGGCGGCAAGACCCTTTACCACACATCACAATACCCTCGACATGGACCTTTTTTTGAGGATAGCGCCGGAACTCTATTTAAAGAGGCTCATCGTGGCCGGCCTCGAGAGGGTATTCGAGATAAACAGGAATTTCAGGAACGAGGGGATTTCCACGCAGCATAACCCCGAGTTCACCATGCTCGAGTTTTACCAGGCCTACGCCACTTTTGAGGACATGATGGATCTTACCGAAGTGATGATAAGTTCGCTCGTTGAAAAGATACACGGCACCATGAAGATAGAGTACCAGTCCACGCCCATAGACTTTACTCCGCCCTGGCAAAGGATATCGGTGAGGGAGGCGATACTCAAGTTCTCCGACGCCGGCGAGTTGATATTCGACGACAAGGAAGAGGCGTTGACCTTCGGCCGTGAACTTGGGCTGAATATCCCCGCGGAACTGAGCCACGGCAAGGTCATCGCGGAGATATTCGAAAAGGTGGCGGAGCCCCGGTTCATAGAGCCCACCTTCGTAACCCTCTATCCCGTGGATGTCTCCCCCCTTGCGAGAAAGAACGACAGCGACCCGAGCGTCGTGGACAGGTTCGAACTCCTTGTGGCCGGCAGGGAAATAGCCAACGCCTTCTCCGAATTAAACGACCCCATAGACCAGAGAGAGAGGTTTTTAAGCCAGGTCCAGGAGAGAAAGGCCGGAGACCAGGAGGCCCATCCCATGGACGAGGACTTCCTGAAGGCCCTTGAGTACGGCATGCCTCCCACGGCTGGCGAGGGTATCGGCGTCGACAGGCTCGTTATGCTCCTTACCGATTCACCGTCAATACGCGACGTCATCCTATTCCCGCTCTTGAGAAGTTCTTGACTATCCGGGGTTAAAGGCGGTTTTTTTTAAGGCCACGCTCACATGGGCGGCCTTTTTTCATCAATGATTTTTTTATCAAGCGCGCCTCCTTCTGAAACATTCAGAAGGGCGGCAGAAAATATGTCTTACGAATTTTTTATAGGTTTCAGGTACTTGAGGGCGAAAAGGAAACAGACCTTCGTCTCGGTCATATCCTTTATCTCCATCCTCGGCATTACCGTTGGGGTTACGGCCCTCATAATAGTTCTTTCCGTTATGAGCGGCTTTGAAGATACGCTCATGAGCAAGATCCTCGGGCTCAACGCCCATGTGGTGGTAACGAGCCTTGATGGCGGAATGGCCGACTACGAGCGTGTGGCGGAGACGGTGAGAGGGGTGGACGGCGTGGTTGGCGCAAGCCCCTTTACTTACAGCCAGGCCATGATATCTTCGAGGTCCTCGGCCGTGGGGGCGGTCATAAGGGGCCTCGACGTGGCTACTGTCGGCACGGTTACGGTGCTTCCGGAGAAGATGGTGGCGGGTTCCTTGAAGGGGCTCGATATGACGCCGGGCAAGGGTGAAGGGAAAAACCTTCCCGGCCTTGTTATCGGCAGGGAAATGGCAAGAAAGATTTCCGTGGGCCTGGGCGACCGTGTAAACGTCATTTCTCCCACGGGCACCATGACGCCGGCCGGCCCCATGCCGAGGATGGCCACCTACAGGGTGGCGGGGATATTCGAGTTGGGCATGTTCGAGTACGACTCCTCCCTCGCCTTCATGTCGCTTGAAAGCGCCCGGAAGTTCTTCAGGCTCGGCGATACGGTAACAGGCGTTGAGGTAAAGGTAAGAGACATCTACGACGCCGACGGTGTGGCCGACAGGATTATGGTGACACTCAAGGGCAACTACTGGACCAGGACATGGAAGGACATGAACAGGAACCTCTTCTCCGCGTTGAAGCT
>BTQV01000113.1:0-5063 GCA_036986055.1 Thermodesulfobacteriota bacterium | reverse complement strand
GTTGTGGCTTACGAGGTTGTCCATATTCTCAAAGAGGTCCACCAGTATGAAGAGCACTATGAACCCGATGAGCGTAAGGCCGAGGAGTTTCAGAAACTCCCCCAGTATGTATTTTTCAAGTCTTTTCATTTTTACTGCAAACCCTTGAGTCCTGCCACGGAACTTCCATGGAAGCCTTCAAAAAACTCAGGAAAAATCCCTTGAAAGCGCGCGGCTCTTCTTTCTCCTGATAAAGTAAAAAATCTTTTTGTCCCTGGCCTTTACATAAAAGATATAAAGAGCTCCGGCCCCGATGATTATATCCGAGCCCCAGACCGCGAAGACCGGGTTTATAAGGCCCACCTCGCCCATGCCCTCAAGGGCCGTAGAGAGGACGTAGTACACGAGGACCACGCCAAGTGCTATGGAGAACCCCGTAAGCCTCGCCGACCTTATCTTCTGCAAACCCAGCGGCACGCCAAGGAGCGCGAAGACGAATATGGACGCGGGCAGGGCGAACCGCTTGTGGAAGTCTATTATATAGGGGCCCGGGTCGCCCCCGGATTTCTCTATATACCTTATCTTCGCCGCGAGTTCCCCGGGGTAGAGCTCCCTGTTGGTCTTGTTTATAATCCCCGAGGCCGCCCCTCCCGTGAGGCTCAGTTCCAGGACATAGGTCGAGAAGCCCGCCACGTGGTAGACGCCTTTTTTGCCGTCAAACCTGTGCGCGGTGCCGTCCTTGAGCTTGATATAGAGGGAATGTTTTTCCCGGGATGAACCGAAGGTTCCTTTTTCGGCGAAGAATACGCTTGAGGCTCCCGAAGCGAGTTTCTCGGTTATGAACACCCCCTCCAGGTCTCCGGACTTTTCAGACACATGGTCCACGTAAAGGACCACGTCTTTGAAGCCGTCGTAAAAGGTCTTCTCCTCGATGCCTGCCGTGGGGTTTTTGCCGGCGGCCTCAATGATGAGCCTCTTGATGTTCAGGTTCCCCCATGGAAAGACGTAGAGGGTGACGGCGAGGGTGACGGCGAATGTGATGAAGGTCGCGGCCAGGACCGGCCTCATGATGGTAAAGAGACTTATGCCAGAGGCCTTCATGGCCGTTATCTCGCTGTCGGAACTGAGCCTTGTAAATGCCACGAGCACGGCTATCAAAAACGATATGGGGATGGTGTAGATGAGAAACCCCGGTATGACCGATACGAGGAATTTGAAGACGAAGAAAGGGCCCAGCCCGTGGGTCAAAAGGAGTTCCACGAGCTTTACGACCCTCGTTAAAAGGGCGGTGGAGGTGAGTATTACGACGCTTAATAAAAAGGGTGGTGTTATTTCCCTGAGTATGTAACGACTTATGAGCCTCGGCATAGGTTAGATGATACTATAAAGAGCGGCGCGGGACAACCGTGATTTGCTCAAAATTATATTTACTTTCGCTAATATTTTCATGAACTTATCTTTATTTGCAGCCCGCCAAGCCTCCCCGTTGTTTGACAGTTAGCCGATTTTGAGGTATTAATTTAAAACCCCTTTGATAATCATACGCTATTCGGCAGCGGGTCGGCTATTTAATATCTTCCATCTGGAGCGTTCGGATGTTTTGATTTGGAAAGTCACGCGCAGTCAGGGGGTGCAGACCTTTTAATGCCTAAAACCAAAAAGATTCTCGCCCGTCTCAGGGCTCTGAGAGAGGCGAAGGGTTTCAGACAGGGATACATGGCGGCGTGTTTGGGGATAGACAGGACAACCTATGTCAGGAAAGAACTTGGCCTTATACCCATAACGACGGATGAATGGGTCAAGATAGCCGACTCCGTCAACGAAGACCCCTGCTTTTTTTTCTGCCTTGCCGGAGCGCCCGTAGACTATTCCCCGCTTACCCCGAAGGAAGAGACGCTCATGGCCCTGTACAGGTCTCTAAGGCAGGGTGAGAGGGAGGATTTTCTGGTCCTCCTCTCTGTTTCGCTCAAGCATATAAAGAGAAAGAAGGTGAGGGAGGCGCTTGAAAAACTCTGCGGCAAAAGCTCCCTCTGAACCTGACTTGACCCTCGGTCCACCGCCCCCCCGCCCCCGGCCTTGCCCCAAAACTCACTACCCCCGCTTATTTGTTGTCGCTGTCAACAGCATTTTTCAGGTCGCCGAGTATGCCGGGTATGGCGGAGTCGAACCTGTTCCAACTCGGGATGAGGGGTGTGCCCATGGGGTTTTCCATGAATACATTCGCCGCGGCCTTTATGGAGCCTGTAAAGGCCTCCACCGCCTGCGCCTCGGCGTGCCTGTCGTAGATAAGGCCGTTCAGTTTGGCGTCGGCCTCGTATCTGGCCATGAGGTCTTCGGCAAACCTGAGATATGCCACGTCCAGGGAGTTGAAAAGGCTTTCAGTGAATACGGCGCCTTCGGCGGCGAGCACCCTGAAGATGGTCTTTGATATATCCACGCACATCCTCGTAAGCCCCTTGCTCGCGTCATCGGGGGAGAGCGGCTGGTGCTTGTGCTCGTAATTGTCCGCTATGTCCACCTGGCAGACCCTCCGGGGCGAGTAGTTTCTGAAGACCTCTGCGAGAAGACCCACCTCAAGGCCCCAGTCCCAGGGTATCCTCGAAATCCAGGCGAGGTCGGTTATCATGCAGAACTCCCCGGCCAGCGGGTAGCGGAAACTGTCGAGATATTCGAGGAAGTCGTAGGAGCCGACAATCTTTTTGAGCGACCTGATGAGCGGGGTTATGAGGAGCCGTGTGACCCTGCCGTGCATCCTGTCGCTCACCCTGGAGTAAAAACCCTTGCAGAAGACAACGTCTATGTTCGGGTTCACCACGGGGTAGCACAGCCGCGCCAGCATCTCTCTTTTGTAGGTAACGATATCGCAGTCGTGTATGGCTATCACCTGGGCCTTGCCCGAGGCGATTATATAGCCGTACGCCATCCATGTGGCCCGTCCCTTGCCGTCCTCTCCAACCCACAGGTCGTGTTCGTCAAAGGTCGAGTATATCTCCTGAATCCTTTTGCCGTCGTTGTGTATTATCTTGACGTCATAGGGGATGGCGGAAAAAAACTCCCGGGCATTTTCAAACTCCTCGTCGGTGGCTTGGCCGAGCGATACGATGATCTGGCTGATGTAATCGACCTTCTTCAACTCCGCCACAATGCCCTTTAGCGCCTCCCCCTTGAACTCCGAATAGAGAGCTGGCAGCACGAGAGCTATGGGCCTCTGTCTTGAGAATCTCCGCAGGTCGTTTTCGAGGCCGTCGAGTTTCGGGGAGCCGAGCCTGTGGAGAGTGGTTACAACGCCTGTCTGATAAAAATCCGACATTTTTAATTATCCGGTTGTTTGTTGGACCAAGGCATGAAAATCAGTCTATAAGAATATTGTTGCCGCGCCTTTTGTTGTGTATCTATAGAATAACCTTTAATTTTTTTAAATACAAGGTCGAATCTCCGCGTTACGGCTCGACCATTATTATCTGGATGTCCATTACGTTGGTGCCCGTGGGCCCGGTCTTGATGTGGCGGTCAATTCCGGTCAACTCGTCGAGGCTTTTGAAGAAGGTGTAGGAATCGTTTTTATTGAGAAAGTCTACTGCGTCAAGGCCGGCCTTTTCTGCTTCCGTTGCCGTAAGACCGTCGACTATTGCGCCTGAGGCGTCGGTGTCTCCGTCGTTGCCGTCGGTGGCCGAACTCAGAAGCGTTACGCCCTCAACGCCGGTAATGGCTATTGCGAAGGCGAGGGCCAGTTCCTGGTTTCTGCCGCCCTTTCCCTCTCCCTTTACCGTAACAACGGTCTCGCCTCCTGATATGAGGCAGAGCGGCTTGTCCCCGGGGGAAAGTCCGGCTTTCGCCTCTACGGCTTTTCTGGCGAGAAAGACCGCCGCATTACGGGCCTCGCCCCGGACCTCATTCGAGACGATGCGCGCGTCCTTGAAAATACCGGTCTTATTGGCCTTTTCTCGCGCCGCTTGAAGAGAGATGTCCAGGGAGGCGATTATGAGGTTCATTGTATTCTTGAAAAAATCCTCGCCCCCCTTGGGGGTCTCTGGCACGAGCCCGGCCGAGCCGTCCCTCAAGCGCCTCAGTACGCCGGCGGGGAGTTTTTCTTCAAGTGAATATTTTTTTATTACGTCCATGGCGTCGCCGAAGGTAGTCGTGTCGGGCACGGTAGGACCCGACGCGATAACGTCGAGACAATCCCCTATTACATCGGATAGTATGAGCGTTATGAGCGCGGCCCCGTCGGCGGCCTCGGCGAGACGCCCGCCTTTTACCTTCGAGAGGTGCTTCCTTACGGTATTAAGGTCAAAGATGTCGGCCCCCGCCTTAAGGAGTAGGTCCGTCGTCTGCCTCATATCCTCAAGGGTTATGCCAGCCGGGGCGCAGAGCAGCGCGGAACCCCCGCCAGAGAGGAGGCATATTACGAGCGTCTCCCCATCGGCCCCTCCAAGGAGTTCGATTATCCTTTCCGTTGCCCTTACACCTGGTTCGTCGGGTAGCGGATGTGCGGCCTCGACTACCTCTATCCTTTCAAGGGGCTTCGAGCATCCGTACTTTACGACTACGAGGCCCGACTCAATGCGGGGGCCCAAGACCTCCGCTATGCCCACGGCCATGGAGGCCGACGCCTTTCCCGCGCCGACTACGAGGACCTTCTTGAACCGGCCCAGGCTCATGGCCCGGTCCCCGGCCATGAGCCTCTGGCCGGCAAGGCTTATATGCTTCTTTATCGCGAGTACGGGGTCCGCGGCCCTGAGGGCGGCATGAAATATTTCGAGTATTTTTTCTTCTTTCATTGGTAAGTTTTTTTGTTGTACGAGAGGGCCTTGTGTGGGCGCCTCAAGTTACGCCTTAAGTCATCATTCATCGTTGAATGGATTTTTCTTTTTTAAAGAAGTCCATAATAACCTCGCACCACCCTTTCGGGCCCGGGGAGCCGGCCTTTACGAGGTTCTTTACGTCCATGCCTGTCTCGTAGACCCCACCGGGTCCGGGGATGAGCACGGGCATGTCCACGGCCCTTAAAAGGGGGAGGTCGTTCATCTTGTCGCCGAGGCCTATGGTGAAGATTTTCCCCGAATATTGTTTTTTGAAGAAAC
>BTQV01000112.1:0-5096 GCA_036986055.1 Thermodesulfobacteriota bacterium | reverse complement strand
CCTCTGTCCCCTCCCTACAAGGGAGGGGCGGATAATTCCCCCTACCCCACCCCCAACTCCTTATCCTCCAACTCCCTTATCCTGTCCCTGAGTTCGGCGGCCTTTTCAAAGTCGAGGTTTTTGGAGGCCTTTGCCATCTCCTTTCGGAGGGACTTTATGAGGCGGGGGAGCTCGTGGGGCGGGATGTACTCCTCCTCCTTTTCGGCGGCGGAGGGTACGGTGTAATAGTCGCTCTCGTAGATGGAAGAGAGGATGTCCTTGATCTTACTCTTTATCGTCTCAGGGCTTATGTTATGCTCCCTGTTATACTCCTCCTGAATGAGCCTTCTTCTTCGCGTCTCGTCCATGGCCTTTTGCATGGATTTCGTTATTCTGTCGGCGTAGAGTATGACATGTCCGTTTACATTCCGGGCGGCCCTTCCGAAGGTCTGTATCAAGGACCTCGCGGAGCGTAAAAACCCCTCCTTGTCGGCGTCGAAAATAGCCACGAGCGAGACTTCCGGCAAATCCAACCCCTCCCTCAAGAGGTTTATGCCCACGAGCACGTCGAACTTGCCGAGCCTCAGGTCCCTTATTATCTCCACCCTGTCGAGGGTCTCGACGTCGGAGTGGAGGTATTTTACCCTTATGCCGAGGTCGTCGTAATACTGCGTCAGGTCCTCGGACATCCTCTTTGTAAGGGTGGTGACGAGGACGCGCTCGCCCTTTTTCACCCTCTTTTTAATCTCCGTCAAAAGATCGTCCACCTGGTGGGCCGCGCCCCTTATCTCCACCTCCGGGTCCATGAGGCCCGTTGGCCTGATTATCTGCTCCACAATATTTGGGCCGGATTGTGCGTACTCGTAATCGCCGGGAGTGGCCGAGACGTAGACGACGCGTTTTATCCTCCCGGCGAACTCGTCGAACTTAAGCGGCCTGTTGTCGAGCGCCGAGGGGAGACGAAAGCCGTACTCGACAAGGGTCGTCTTACGGGACCTGTCGCCGTGATACATGGCGCCTATCTGGGGAACGGTTATGTGGCTCTCGTCTATGAAGAGCAAAAAATCTTCGGGGAAATAATCGAGGAGCGTATACGGCGGCTCGCCCGGAAGCCTGCCCGTTATGTGGCGTGAGTAATTCTCTATGCCCGGGCAGTAGCCCATCTCCTCGAGGAATTCTATGTCGTAGAGGGTCCTCTGCTCAAGGCGCTGGGACTCGAGGTTCTTGTTCTCCTTTTTAAGCGCCCTGAGCCTCTCGCCCAACTCCTTCCTGATGGAGCCTATGGCCCTTTTGAGGTTCTCCCTCGTCGTAACAAAGTGGCTCGCCGGGTGGACGAGGGTCTTCTGGAGCCTCCTCAAGGGCCTCCCCCTCATGGGGTCGATCTCTGAGATGGTCTCGATGGTGTCGCCGAAGAATTCGAGCCTCAGGGCCGTCTCGGCCTCGTAGGCCGGGAAGATGTCCACGACGTCGCCCCTGACCCTGAAGGTCCCCCTGTGGAAGTCGTAGTCATTGCGCTTGTACTGCATGGCGACGAGTTTCTTCAAGACCTTGTCCCTCTCAATATCCATCCCCGTTTCGGCGTAGAGGTGGATGGAGCCGTAGTCCTCGGGCGAGCCTATGCCGTAGATGCATGAGACGGAGGCGACGATTATCACGTCGCGTCTCGTCAAGAGGGCGTGGGTGGCGGAGTGGCGGAGCTTGTCTATCTCGTCGTTTATTGAGGCGTCTTTCTCTATAAAGGTATCAGTCGTTGGGAGGTACGCCTCGGGCTGGTAATAGTCGTAATAAGAGACAAAATACTCGACGGCGTTTTCAGGGAAGAGGTCCTTGAACTCGGCGAACAACTGGGCGGCGAGCGTCTTGTTGGGGGCGATGACGAGGGTGGGTCGGCCCAGCTCCTCTATGACCTTGGCCGCAGTAAAGGTCTTCCCCGAGCCAGTGACGCCGAGGAGTACCTGGTGGGGCTCTCCGCCCTCAATACCGCGGATAAGCCCCTTTATGGCGTTGGGCTGGTCGCCCCGGGGCGTAAACTCCGTATTCATCGTGAATATTCTATTTTGTCGGGCCATGGTTTTGCCTTCATACTGCGGGTTAAGCCTTGTGTATAACCTTATAAAGATACCATGAAAACCATGCCCCTGTAAACACGGCGGGGCGATGAACGCCGCTTCGGAACGCCCCTCATCCGCCAAAAAATATTTTATTTCTCCCTCCCCTGTGTTATTAATATTTCTTACTTAAAAACAAGAACGGAGAAACTCAGGAAAAAATCATGGGAAAAAAAGACGAGCAGGAAAAGATGGATTACAAGGCCACGCTCAACCTGCCGAAGACCGCGTTCCAGATGAAGGCCCGGCTCTCGACGACTGAGCCTGAGGCTCTCAAGGGATGGGAGGAGAGCGGCCTCTATAAAAAGATAATGGCAGAGGGAAAGGGGCGTGAAAAATTCATACTCCACGACGGCCCCCCCTATGCCAACGGCCATATACACATGGGCCACGCCCTCAATAAGATATTAAAGGACATAATCGTAAAGAGTTTCTTCATGAAGGGCTTTGCCACCGACTACGTGCCCGGATGGGACTGCCACGGGCTGCCAATAGAGCTGCAGGTGGAAAAGGAGTTCAAGGGGAAGAAGGAGAACCCCGAAAAGCCTGAAATCAGGAAGAGGTGCCGGGATTACGCAGGAAAATTCGTGGAAATCCAGCGCGACGAGTTCAAGAGGCTCGGCGTATTCGGCGATTGGGAGAACCCCTACCTCACCATGAATTTTTCCTATCAGGCCGCCATAATGAGGGAACTGGGGAAGTTCGTAAAGAAGGGCCTCGTCTACAAGGGTAAAAAGCCCGTTCACTGGTGCGCCTCGTGCAGGACGGCGCTCGCCGAGGCAGAGGTGGAATACGCGGACAAGACGTCACCCTCTGTCTACGTCAAGTTCGAGATGGACGGCGCGGAAATCGAAAAAAAACTCCACGTGGACCTTCAGGGCAAGAAGGTTTTTATACTGATATGGACCACCACCCCCTGGACCCTCCCGGCGAACCTCGCCATAGCGCTCCATCCGGACCTGGGGTACCTTCTCGCCTCCGTCGACGAAGAGGCCTATATCTTCGCAGAGGGGCTCAAAGACGAGTTGATGGAAAAATTTGGCTGGCAGCCGTCGCATATGAAGTTGATAAAGAACCTCCGTTATCATGACATCGAGGGGTTAAAGGCGCGCCACCCCTTCATAGCGAGGGATTCGGCGGTCCTTGCCGGGGAGCACGTAACGCTTGACGCGGGCACTGGCTGTGTTCATATCGCGCCGGGCCACGGACAGGACGACTACGAACTGGGGTTGAAACACGGCCTCGACGTCTACGCGCCGGTGGACGACTCGGGCAGGTTCACCGGGGAGGTGGAGGGGTTTTCTGGCCAATTCGTCTTTGACGCCAACGAGGGGATAATAGAACTCCTCAAGGAAAGGCACGCACTCGTCCTGACAGAAAAGATCTCCCACTCCTACCCCCACTGCTGGAGGTGCAAAAAGCCCGTAATCTTCCGCGCCACGGCCCAGTGGTTCGTATCCATGGAGGCGGGAGGGCTCAGGAAAAAAGCGCTCGAGGCGATAAGCGAAAAAATACGCTGGATACCCTCATGGGGAAAAGAACGTATATACAACATGATAGAGAACAGGCCCGACTGGTGCCTTTCGAGGCAGAGGGTCTGGGGCGTACCCATACCCGCCCTCAAATGCGCCTCCTGCTCCGAATCCTTCATCGACGGGGATTTTGTTAAAGCGCTCGCCTCGGCCTTTGAAGAGAACGGGGCCGATATCTGGTTTGAAAAAGACCTAAAGGACCTGCCCCGTGCGGAAACGCTCAAGTGCCCGGCCTGCGAGGCAACGGAATTTTCCAAGGAAGAGGACATACTCGACGTCTGGTTCGACTCAGGGGTGAGTTTCGCGGCGGTCCTTGAGAAGCGGGCGGATTTGAAATTCCCGGCGGAACTTTACCTCGAGGGGAGCGACCAGCACAGGGGCTGGTTCCACTCGTCTCTACTCACTTCAATAGGGACGAGAGGAAAGCCACCTTACAGGGCCGCCCTCACCCACGGCTTCGTCGTCGACGGGGCGGGCCGCAAGATGAGCAAGACCACGGGCAACGTCATAGCGCCCAAGGAGGTTATAGACAGGTACGGCGCGGAGGTCCTGAGGTTGTGGGTGGCGGCCGAGGACTACCGAGATGACATACGCGTCTCGGAAGAGATATTAAAGAGGCTCTCCGAGGCTTACAGGCGCATAAGGAATACGTTCCGTTACATTCTCGGCAACCTCTATGACTTCGACCCCGGCAAGGACGCCATCGACTACAACGAACTTTCGGAACTGGACAGGTTTTTGTTGCACAAACTTACAAACCTGACAAAACGCGTCCTCGACGCCTACGAAAAATTCGAATTCCACACCATATACCACGCGGTCCACAACTTCTGCACCGTGGACTTGAGCGCCTTCTACCTCGACATCATAAAGGACAGGCTCTATACGCGCGGGGCCGCCTCAAAGGAGCGCAGGGCCGCACAGACGACTATCTTCCACATACTCGACCACCTTGTCCGCCTTACCGCGCCCATACTCGTCTTCACTTCCGACGAGGCCTGGCAGTTCATCCCCGGAAGAACGCTTGAGAGCGTTCATCTCTCAACCATGCCCGCGGCCGGGAAGGAATGGACAGACAAGGAGCTCGCCGAAAAATGGTCGAGGATGCTTAATGTAAAATCAGAGATATCAAAGGCCCTTGAGGGCGCGAGGAAGGAAAAGATCATCGGCCACTCCCTTGACGCAAAGGCCGCGGTCTACCCGCCCGAAGAGCTCGGCGGACTGCTCGCCGACGAGGCGGGAGCCCTTAAGGAGGTACTCATAGTCTCGGGTCTCACCGTGGGCGGCCCAGGTGAAAAGCCCCGGGGCGGCGAAAAGGTGTTTTTGTTCGTCTCAGAGGAGATACCCGGACTTTCGGTGGAGGTTGCGAGGGCGGACGGCGAAAAATGCGAGAGGTGCTGGCACTTCAGTCCCACGGTAGGGGCAGCCCCCCTGCACCCCACAATCTGCGAAAGGTGCCTCAAGGCGCTCTCTTGAA
>BTQV01000111.1:0-5143 GCA_036986055.1 Thermodesulfobacteriota bacterium | reverse complement strand
GCCTTGGCGTCTGTCTTTGCGAGGAATTCACCCACGGCCTCGGAGACGGCCTCCCTTAATGCGTTGTCAACGGCGGCCTTCTTGGTCTCGCCCGTGTTGCCGGTGTTTACGGCCTTGCCGTAGGCCTTTATCTCGACAACCTCGGCCGCAACGGCCTTCATGGGGAGCGAGGCGAGGAGCAGGGTGACGAAGACGATCGCCGCCGCAATATAGCGTCTCCCCCCGCCCCCTTTTTGCAGTCGAAACCCCGGGGCCGGGCGGAGGGTTTTTTCAGAGAGAAAGAAATTCATCCAAAGTGCCTCCTTATGGCGCCTATTATATCCGTCTTTTCTTCGGGATTAAACCATTTTATCTCCGGGTATTTCCTGAACCACGTCATCTGCCTCTTGGCGTAGTGTCTCGTATTCCTCTTTATTAGCATTACGGCCTCTTCAATGCTGATTTCGCCCGCCAGGTACGCCACCGCCTCCTTGTAGCCCAGCCCGCCCAAGGGTTTAATATTAGCGGAATAACCCATTTCAATCAGTTTCTTCGTCTCTTCCACAAGTCCGTTCTTTATCATCATCTCCACCCTTTTGTCTATATCGGCGTAGAGCCTGTCTCTTTCCTTCTTTAACCCTATGGTAAGGGTATCATAGGGGGTTTCGGTAAAGGCGTGCTCACGCTGGAACTCCGAGATGGGCCGTTTGGAAAGAGCGTATACCTCGAGGGCCCGGATAATCCTCCTGAGGTTGTTCGGGTGTATGGAG
Source organism: Thermodesulfobacteriota bacterium (assembly GCA_036986055.1). GTDB lineage: Bacteria > Desulfobacterota > GWC2-55-46 > GWC2-55-46 > JADFVP01 > BTQV01. The sequence goes on along the minus strand of BTQV01000111.1, from coordinate 4,394 downwards.
GCGGCGCTTACGGGGTCAACTTCCTTTAACCTCGCGTAAAGGCTCTCTCCGCCGTTTTTGCCCGCATCCCTCAGGAGTTCCGCCCTCAGCGCCTTATCCTTGCCCGGGCCCTCGAAGATGCCCTTTGTGAGCGTCTTGATATAGAGGCCCGTGCCGCCGACTACAAAGGGGTTTTTACCCCTTGAGTGAATCTCCTTTATCTTGAGGTCCGCCTCTTCTCTGAAACGCGCGGCCGTAAAATCCTCGTCCGGGTCTACTGCGTCTATGAGGTGATGGGGTATCCCCCCCCTTTGCCTTTTATCGGGCTTTGCCGTGCCGATGTCCATGAACCTGTATACCTGCATGGAGTCGGCGTTTATAATCTCGCCGTTAAGGAGCGTTGAAAGCTCCACGGCGAGCGCGCTCTTGCCCGAAGCCGTTGGCCCGGCGATTACAACGAGCTTTATCTTTTCTCCCATCTTCTTCCATCCCAGAGGATTTATTTCTTGAACATTGCGTCCAGTTCGTTTCTCGATATCTTCCTGATAACGGGTCTCCCGTGGGGGCAGTAACCGGCGAAATCCACGGAGGCGAGTTTTTTAAGAAGTGCGCGCCCCTCTTCCTTTTCAAGCCTCCTCCCCCCCCTTATAACGCTGTGGCAGGCTATCGTCATTAAGACCCCCTCTATCTTCTCCTCTATCCTCGAACTCCCGCCGAAGGCCGATATCTCCTCGGCGAGGTCCTTGAGGAGACCCCCCGTCCTCCTCGAAGAAAGTATGTCGGGCACGGACCTTATGAGAAAGGTCTCGCCCCCTGAGGCCGTCGATGGCCCGAAGGGGGTTATCTCAAAGCCGAGCCTCCCCAACTCGTCCGTCGCCGCGTTGAGGGCGTCCCTCTCCCCGGGCGTCGTCTCCACGCGTTCAGGGAGGAGGAGCATCTGGGACTTGACCCCCGATGAAAAAAAAGCTTTTTTGAGCCGCTCAAAGGCCGCACGCTCCTCGGCCCCGTGCTGGTCTATGATGTAAAAGACGCCGCCGTCGCTCTCCGGAGATTGCGCGAGTAGGAATTCATCCCATACCTGCCCTATTATCTCAAGGCCGAGGAGTTCGGGGTTTTTTACGTCTGCCTCGTCTTTCGGGCGTGGGCCTGACAGCCGGGGTTCGAATTTTTCCGTTGCCGGTGTGAAGTAATCGAGGCCCGCTTCCCTCAGATGAGGGCGGATAACGGGCGGTATTGCCTGTTTTCCGTAGGAGACGCCTTTGTCGAGGCCGGACCCCGCTGAAAGGGTCTTGTTGATCGAATTTTTTATGAGGCTAAAGACGGCCCCCGGGCTTTTGAAGCGCACCTCGCTCTTTGCCGGGTGGATATTCACGTCAACGTCCGTTGCCGGGACCTCTATGTCGAGGACGCCGAAGGGAAATCTCCGCGCCTCCAGGAGCCTGCCGTAGCCCTCGACGACGGCCCTTGATAGGGACCTGTCTGAGACGGGCCTTTTGTTGACGAATATATAGACCCCCCTCGGCGTGGGGTAATTGAGGACGTGGCTCCCGATATAACCCTTTAAATAAGCGTCGTCTATCGCAACAACCTCCTCTGCAACCGATTTCCCGAATAATTCCGCTATCCGTGTCTTCAAAGCGCCGGCTTTGAGTACCACGGGCCTTGATTCGCCGTGCTTTAGAAAAAACCTTATCTCCGGGTTTATAAGGGCCGTCCTCTTGAAGATGTCCATTATGCGGGTGTATTCGCTCCGCACCGACCGCAGGAACTTGAGCCTCGCAGGGGTGTTGTAAAAGATGTCGCGCACCTCCACGCTCGTGCCCTCGGGGCATCCTTCGGGACAGACTTCCGGCCGCGATCCCCCCTCCACCTTTAGACTTACCCCGCCGGGCGCGCCTCGTTCCTTTGTCTTTATAGTCAACCTCGATACAGCGCTTATGCTTGCCAGCGCCTCGCCCCTGAAACCGAGGGTCCTTATGTTCAGCAAGTCCTCTTCCAGGGATATCTTGCTCGTGGCGTGGCGCATGACGGCGAGAGGCGCGTCGGCGTCGGCCATGCCCCTGCCGTTGTCGGTTACCCTTATAAGCCTCTTTCCGCCGTCGGCCAGGTGGATTGATATGGAGGTGGCCCCGGCGTCAATGGAGTTTTCAAGGAGCTCCTTTAAGACAGAGGCCGGTCTTTCCACCACCTCGCCGGCGGCTATTTTCGATGCGAGGCGGCCGTCGAGTATCTTTATCCTTTCAGTCATAAGCTCACCATGAAAGACTATCTTCGCTCATCTTTTTTCTAAGGTCAGGAGCCTGACCCTCTCAAGGGCGTTCTCCCTGACAGTATCGTAGGAGGGCGGCGCGAGTTCCGCGAACCTGCGGTAATAGCGGACGGCCTCGTCAACGCGCCCGCTTTTTTCAAGGGCCAGCCCCAGGTTGTAATAGGCCTCCACCTGCCCGGGTTTTAATGATATCACCGATTTGTATACGTTTACAGCCTCATTGAGTTTTCCCTCGAGTGTAAGGATATTGGCGAGGTTGTTCCTTACGTTAACGTTACCGGGGCGCACTTGCAACACGAGTTTATACTCCCTTTCGGCGTCTCGAAGCAAACCCTTCTTGTAATATAGTTGTGCGAGGTTTTCATGTATCTCGGGGTCGGCCGGGGTGAGGGCGAGGGCCAGTTTGTATTCCTTAATGGCCTCTTCGACCTCGCCGCTTGAGTAAAGGGCCCTGGCGAGGTTTTTATGGGGCCCGGGGTAATCGGATTTAAGGCCGAGCGCCGCCCTAAACTCCTTTACGGCCTTTTTCGTCATCCCCCTCATGGCGTACTGGACGCCGAGGTTGTTGCGGGCGCGTGCGTTACCCGGGCTCTTAGCCGCTATATCCTCGTAGAGGGTGACGATGTCGCTCCAGACGATGTTCCTCCTGTAAGAAAAAATCCCAAGCGGCAGGGCCGTAAAAAGGATGATAATTACCGTGGCTCCCTTAAGCGTCGTCTTCAGCGCCCCTCTTTCCCTGAGCCGCAGAAACGCGTATACAAGGGCCGTGGCAAAGGCGATAAAAAGACCTATGCCCGGAAGGTAGACCCTGTGCTCGAAGATGACGTCCCTTATGGGGATAACCGATGAGTCCACGGCAATGGTTATAAAGAACCAGAATACGCCTGAAGAAATAAGGAGTAGAAAGGGGTTTTTTTTGACCCATGCCATGAGGAAAAGCCACGCGGAGGTTATAAGTATCGAAGAGAGTAAGAGGAAACTCAGGACAACACCCGGCGTCCAGAATGAAGTGTAACGGGTATATTCGTAATCGAGGTTCTGGTTGACGGGCACGAGTATGAGCCGTAAGTAGGTGACTATCACCCTGAACTGGGTTATGAGGTAACGGTAGGGGGAAAGTTCTTTTATGTCGATGACCTGCTGGACCCTCGTGAACCTGTCGTCAACGACTATGCCGGAACTCCAGAGTCCGAGCTCCGGGCCGAAGATGGAAAGCGGGATTATAACGAGCGTTAAGAGAAAGGGGACGAGGCGGTTGAACCTCTTTTTAAGAGGACCGCTCCCTTTAAAAAAAACGAACTCGAAGAAAACTATCATAAAGGGCAGGGTAAAACTTATCTCCTTTGTCTTCTGCGCGGCTATGGCGGCGCCGAGGGAGAGTATGTAAAGGCCGGCGGATTTCTTCCCCGCAGACCCGCGCCACTTTAGATACACGACGATGGAAAGGAGGTAGAAGAGCGCCGCAAGGGTCGTAAAGCGCTGGGTGATGTAGTTTACCGCCTGAGTGTTTATGGGATGGGCGATAAAGATTATGGAGGATATAAGGGCGATGGCCGGTGCGGGGTTAGTTTTGAGGCCCCGGGACCACTCAGCGATCCGTGGTGTTTTAAAGATGGAGAGGACGAGGGAGTAGACGAGGACGCCGTTAATGATGTGTATGATTATATTGACGAGATGGTAGCCGGTGGTGTCGAGGCCGCCGAGCCGGAAGTTGAGCGCGAAGCTCAGATACCCCAGGTACCTACTCCCGGCCGGGGGCCAGAAGTTGGAGAGGTCATGGAGCCTCAAGTTCCTTATTATGTTGACCTCGTCGTCGAGGACAAAGGGGGCCGAGATTACCTTTGAATAGATTATAAAGGCGGAGACCAAAAGTATGATGGCAGCGGTTATAAGGCGTCCCTTCCCCTCGCGGGCGGGGCCGGGGGCTTTTGTGCCGTTCTCATATCCCTTGACCTGTAACGCCATATGGCAATAAGTTCTCTATCCCTTTAAATATGGGTTAAGTGGGCACCCGGCGCAGAGCGGCTCTTTCGGCCTGCAGTAGAGTTTTCCCACCCTTACGATGAGCGCGTGGTACTCGTTAAAGAGCAAAACGTCGCCGGGGAGGTTCTCCATGAAAAGGGCTTTGATCTCATCGTACGCCGCT
>BTQV01000110.1:0-5156 GCA_036986055.1 Thermodesulfobacteriota bacterium | reverse complement strand
GGTGGAGGACAAGGTCCTGGGCTTTGAGGTGGGCGCCGAGGATTACATAACAAAGCCATACAGTCTCAGGGAGGTCTCGGCGAGGGTCAAGTCGCTCCTGAGGATGAGGGCGTTGCAGGCCCGTCTCCGCGAGACCGAGAAGATGGCGGCCCTCGGAGGTATGGTCGACGGCATAGCCCACGAGGTGCGTAACCCCCTTACGGCCATAGGGGGCATGGCCAGGCGCATCTTCGACCACGAGAAGGACCCCCTGCACAAGAGATACGCCGGAGCAATCATAACCTGTGTGGAGCGCCTTGAAAGGATGGTACAGAGGATAGACGAGTACAGGAGGATACTTGCTTCAAACCTTGAAAAAGGCGATATTAACAAGGTCATAAAGGCGGCTGTGAGAGACGCTTCGGACCTTGTGGACGGAAAGGATATCGAGTTCGAGCTTAAACTCATGGACGACCCGCCGCCCGTGAAGATAGATTTTTCCAACCTGAAGACGGCGCTCTTCAATGTGCTGCAAAACTCCGTGGAGGCGATTGAGGAAAAGGGTAAGATAACGGTAGAGTCTCTCCCTTATTCCGGCGACACCCTCCTTGTAAGGATTACGGACAACGGCTCTGGTATCGAAGCCGACGACATAAGGGAGATATTCAACCCCTTCCAGACCTCAAAGATAGAGGGGGCCGGGCTCGGTCTCACCATAACATACAGGATAGTCCACGACCACGGCGGCGACATAACAGTGGTCAGCAAAAAGGGGGAGGGGACCACCGTGAGTCTATGGTTCCATCCAATGAAAAACAGCGCCGGGGAGAGTAACATTGAGGCTGAGAAGGCGGGTTAGAGTACGGACACCTTTAACCTGTACGGCCCTGAATAGCCCCTTTATAATTCAGCCCTTTTATATTTACGAATGTCCCTTACTTGACAAAAGGCGCCCTTCGGGCCTTGCTCGACGTTTATCTCCCTCAATCCCTTGAGATGTCCCCTGTAAAATTTTTATTCACCTTCTTTGTTCCTTCCGTCTCGTCCCAGCATTCAAGACCTCCAATTGTATGAATCCATATAAGGGGCGGTCCGCTAATCCAAGCACGCTATTCCAGCTATCCTTATATCTTTTTCCCCCGGTAGTCATCGCGAGCGGAGCGAAGCGATCCCATCGTAAGAGTCCGGGACTTTCCTCAAAAAAACCTTGATTTTGTCTGCGGGGAAACCCTGACTGCCGCATATTTTTCTTGCATAGTGCTTCAAAACAGTGTACAATACGAGTCAACAAGTGATGACTCGTGGAGATGAGGCGTAGTGATGATTCGTAGAGATGAGGCGTATGGTTAAATCCGAAGATAGTACCTGTGAAGGCTTTTATGTGAACCACAAGGATGTGGAGAAGATCGCCTCCGGCATGGTCCCGGAGGAAACGGTTACCATGATGGCCGAGACCTTCAGGATCCTCGGAGACCCGACTCGGCTCAGGTTGGTTCAGGCCCTGTCAAAGGGTGAACTATGCGTATGCGACATGGCCGTTATGCTCGGCGTGGGGCGCACTTCAATATCTAACCACCTGCGTCTTTTAAGGGGCATGAGGCTTGTAAAATACCGCAGGGAAGGCAAGCTGGCGTACTATTCTCTCGCCGATGACCACATCTCCGGGCTGGTGGCCGAGTGTCTCGATCACGTCCAGAAACTATAAGTTGCGGAACTGGTACCGGTTGGTTCCACTGCGCTTCAGGTGAGGCGGCGCATCTTTTTTGCCGTGTATAATGGACAAGTAATCGTCCATTGATTAAATAAAATTGATTAAATAAAAAGGAGAAGGAACATTAAATGAGTTTTATACAGGTGCTTATACTTGGCGCGATAGCGGGTTTTACCATATACCTGGGGCTCCCCATAGCGGCCCTTACCACAAAGCCGAAGATGCGCGCTTTCCTCAACGCTCTTTCCGTGGGCGTGCTCGTCTTCCTTCTTATCGAGATAGCCTTTAAATCTCTTGAAATGGTCGAAGAAGCCGCGAAGGCCGGGGTTAGCGGCGCCGGACTGGGTGAACCTATTTTCCTCGGCTCCATACTCGTTGTGGGCCTTTCCCTGGGACTTCTGGGACTGACATTTTTTGAGGAGCATTTTATAGGGGCGGCCATGGACGCCGACCCGGCGGTAAAGTCAAAGCGTGTTTCCATGATGATCGCCATAGCAATAGGCATTCACAACTTCAGCGAGGGGCTCGCCATTGGTCAGGAATATGCCTCAGGGGCTATTTCGCTCGCCATCCTGCTCCTGACGGGCTTTGCGCTCCATAACGCTACCGAGGGCTTTGGCATCGCCGCGCCTCTGAGGCTCAAAAAAATCGACTGGAAGTTCCTGGCCCTCGTCGGGTTTATCGGCGGGGCTCCCACCTTCCTGGGCACGCTCCTGGGGTCATTTTATGTATCCCAGGCCCTTGAGCTCCTCTTCCTTACCGTAGCCGCCGGGGCCATCCTCTACATAGTGGGCGAATTGATTCACCTCGGGAAACGCCAGGGGCAGCACAGGATGGCCATGGTGGGGATACTGATAGGGTTCTTCCTCGCATACGGCTCGGAGCTCGTCATTGATATAGGTATTACCATATCGGCCAACCGGAGTGCCGTGGCAAAGACGGTCGCCGTTCAAGTGTCGGAGTATGAGTTTGTCCCGTCTACACTGAGTGTTACCGAGGGTGAGGCGGTGAGGTTTGTCGTGAAAAATACAGGGAAGAAGGCGCATGAGTTCGAGATCAAGGCCTTCGGCGTGGAGGCTGTCATACCCCCGGGCAAGAGCGTTAACGTAACGGTCCACCCCGGTAAAATTGGTGTGTACAATCTGCTCTGTGATATCCCCGGCCACCTGGAGAGAGGTATGCGGGGCGAGCTTATCGTCAGGCCGAAACGCTTCAAGCAGAGCACGGCGTCGGTCATTTTACAAAAGACAGAATAACTCCGCCTTCAGTATGGTATCCCTCTTGAAATTCGCGTCGTCTCTTTCGGGGTAGTCTATATTGTAGTGGAGCCCCCGGGACTCCTTCCTGAGGGTTGCGGACCTTATGATGATGTCGGCCACGGTAGCGATGTTACGCAGCTCTATAAGGTCCCCGGTTATGGTAAAGTCCCAGTAGTATTCGTTAATCTCACGGGTGAGCAGATCTATCCTCCTTGTGGCCCTCTCGAGCCTCTTGTTCGACCTGACGACCCCCACGTAATTCCACATGAACCTTCTGATCTCGTCCCAGTTATGGGTGATGACAACGGCCTCGTCGCTCTCAACCGCCCCGCCAGGCTCCCAGGGGGGTATGGAGGGTATCCTCTCACCGGCGCTCTTTTTGATAAGCCCGGCGGCGTGTTTCGAGGCCCTGTCGGCGAAGACGAGGCCTTCGAGGAGCGAGTTTGAGGCGAGACGGTTGGCGCCGTGAAGCCCCGTGCAGGCGGACTCGCCTATGGCGTAAAGCCTCTTAATGTTCGTTGACCCGTGGGAGTCCGTACGTATGCCGCCGCAAGTGTAATGGGCGGCGGGCACCACGGGTAACGCCTCCTTTGTCATGTCAAAGCCGAAGCCGAGGCATTTCTCGTATATATTGGGGAACCTCTTTTTTATAAACTCCGCGGGCCTGTGGCTTATGTCGAGGTAGACGCACTCCTCGCCGCTCTTCTTGAGTTCGAAGTCTATGGCCCGGGCGACTATGTCTCTGGGGCCAAGGTCGGCCATGGGGTGGTACTTCTTCATGAACGGGGTGCCGTCGGAGAGTTTTAAGATGCCCCCTTCGCCGCGTACGGCCTCTGATATGAGAAAGCTCTTGGCCTCGGGATGATAGAGGCATGTGGGGTGGAACTGTATGAACTCCATGTCGGCCACCTCGGCTCCGGCGCGCCAGGCCATGGCTATGCCGTCGCCCGTGGCAACATCGGGGTTGCTCGTGTAAAGATATACCTTGCCTGCACCGCCTGTCGCGATGACCGTCGCCTTCGCGAGGAAGGTATGTATCTTGCCTGAATCCCTCTCCAGCGCGTAGACGCCCCAGATGATGTCAGTATCCACTTCCCCTACGAATTTACTGTGGTTTATGAGGTTTACGGCCATGTGCCCCGTATGGACGGTTATGTTCTTTTCCCTCCTGACGGCCTCTACAAGCGCGTTTTCAAGGACCCGCCCTGTAAAATCCCCGGCGTGAATAATTCTCCTCTTCGAGTGTCCGCCCTCTTTGCCGAGGTTTAAGTCCCCTGCGGGGCTGCTCGAAAACTTCATCCCCAGCCCCTTTAGTTCCCTGATGCGCTCGGGGCCGTCCCTTACGACCATCTCCACCACATCCCTGTGGCAAAGCCCCGCCCCGGCCGTAAGCGTGTCCTGTATATGGGACTCGAAGGAGTCCGCGCCGTCCATGACCGCGGCTATGCCGCCCTGGGCGTAATAGGTGGCCGAGTCCTCTATATGCCTCTTGGTGATTATTGTGACGGTGCCGGCTTTTGCGGCCTTGAGGGCGAAACTCAGCCCCGCTATGCCGCTGCCGATTACAAGAAAGTCAGACCTTATCTCCAATGTAGAAATATCCCCTGATTTCAGTTTACCACCCCTCCGGCCGCGTTACCGGGCCTGCCCCCGGAGGATTTGGCAAGTGTAAAGGTTATGAAAAGGAAGAACCTTTGTCAATTTTTAATTTCTTTTCTGCCGTGGCGGCTCTCAGCGGCCTTTTTTCTCAAGGGGAAAGGGGGCTTGAATATGATATGGGTAGTTGATTTTTTTCTCTTTTACTGTTATTTTTGTATAAAAATCTAAGCCCCCATGGCATGGAGTTATGAAAAAGTTTCTTCTAATCTTTTTGCTTTCTCTCGCGCTCTTATCCCTGGATACCACAAGCCGGGCGGATTTTTACGGCTATACGGACAGCGAGGGCGTATTCCATGTAACCAACGTCCCTACCACGCCCGGCATGAAACTCATAATGCGTGAGACGGGGTCCAGGGCCGTTAAGTCCTCGAAAAGGACAAAATTCGAGAATATAATCAACAGGGCCTCTGAGAGGTACGGCGTGGACCCTACTCTTGTAAAGGCCGTAATCAAGACCGAGTCCGACTTTAACGCCGGCGCAGTCTCCGAGGACGGCGCAATGGGGCTCATGCAGCTCATGCCCGAGACGGCGAAGGACCTGGGCGTAA
>BTQV01000109.1:0-5173 GCA_036986055.1 Thermodesulfobacteriota bacterium | reverse complement strand
GAAGGGCTCGGCGGCAAACACGTGGACCGGTTCGTTGAAGAGGGTCTTATAAAGGACGTAGCCGATATCTATTACCTTAAAAAGGACGATATCCTGAGACTTGAAAGGTGGGCCGAAAGGTCGGCGGACAACCTCATCGAGGCCATAGAGGCGAGCAAGCACCCGTCCTTTGAGAGATTTTTGTACGGGCTCGGCATAAAGGGCGTGGGCGAGCACATGGCCGCGGTCCTCGCGAAAAAGTTCGGCTCCCTCGAAGAACTCATGGCCGCCTCTGAAGAGGAACTTCTGGAAGTCCCTGACGTGGGCCCTGAGACGGCCCGGTCCATCAGGGATTTTTTTACCGAACCCCATAACTTGAAGGTCCTTAAAAAACTCGAAGAAGCCGGGGTGCGATACAAAAGGCCAGAAAGGAAGAAGGGCCGCCTCGACGGCCTGACCTTTTTGTTCACCGGGGCGCTAAAGGACCTTACCCGCGACGAGGCCAGGGATATAGTCATATCCGAAGGCGGGACCGCGGCTACGGGGGTGAGTAAAAAGGTCGACTACGTAGTCGTCGGTGAGGAGCCGGGAAGTAAATTAGAGAAGGCGAAGGATCTGGGCATCACGATAATAGACGAGACGGAATTCAAGAAGATGGCCGGTATCTGAAATCTCAAAAAATAACGAAGGGCGATACATGGAAGGCCTTTGAAACGCCAAGACCGTCCCGTAATCCAAGTCACTGTTTTAACTCTATTTTTATGCGAAAATTCCAAAAGTGACATCCCTCTAACTACAGGAGACCCGGTTGGTTCAATAACAAAAATTATTCGAGGAGATTCATATGGGTGGATTTTATTTTCTCGTGCCGACTTTTCTCGTGGTATTTACTTCCTTCCTCATAGTAAAGGCCGCCACCATCGCCCTCATGATGACGGGCGTTGACGCGAACAAGGCGCAGTTCCAGGCGCTCTCCGCCTTCTCTGGAACGGGCTTTACCACAAAAGAAGCCGAGTCAATAGTTAACGAACCTATTAGGCGCAAGATCGTCACGTGGCTCATGATACTCGGCAACGCCGGCGTCGTTACCGTTATAGTAACCGCCACATCGACGCTCGTCTCAAGCAACGGCTACAACCTGCCGCTCAACGCACTGATCCTCGTAGCCGGGCTTTATGTAATCTACAAGATAGTATCCCTCAAGGGGTTCTCAAGGAGATGGGAGCATTACATAGAGAAAAAACTCGTTAAATCAAAGGCCTTTGAAGAAGGGGACACCGAGGACCTCCTCCATCTCCTCGAAGGGCATGTATTGCTGCGCGTCATCATACAGGATAATTCCGCGCTCATGGACAAGTCCCTCAAGGAGGCGAGGCTGACGGAGCAGGGCATGATAGTCCTGGGCATTGAACGCGGCAGGCACTGGATGTCCATCCCCAGGGCAGATGAGACGATAAGGGAAGGCGACAGGCTCGTGGTCTACGGCTCGCCCGACATACTCAAATCAACATTCAGCAAGAAGGCGGCCTGAAGAGAGGGGCTCCCGTGTCAACCTTGAATATTTTTTTGACCATCGCGGCAGGGGTATCGGCGGCCGTCTGGATATATTTTTTGTTATTTCGCGGCAGGTTCTGGAGGTGCGCCGAGAGGCTCGACAAGCACCTGGAAGAACCGGCGCGCTGGCCCGTTGTCACCGCCGTCATACCGGCGCGTAACGAAGGCCCTATCATCGAATCCACCCTAACGACCCTCTTTGACCAGGACTATCCCGGCGAACTTCACATCATCCTTGTAAATGACGAGAGCAGCGACGACACGGCCGCCGCGGCCCTGAAGGCCGCGAAAGCAAGCGGCGCGGACCGGTTCCATATGGAGTTTACAGGGGAACGCCCCGGAGGGTGGGTGGGCAAGATGTGGGCCCTTAATACGGGCGTAAGGGCGGCGAAGGTGCTCGTCCCTGAAACAAAATATCTTTTATTCACCGACGCCGACATCGCCCACAGCACAGGCAACCTCAGGGACCTTGTAAAAAAGGCCGAAAGCCAGGGCCTCGACCTCGTCTCGCTTATGGTGCTCCTGCAATGCGGCCAAGGATGGACACGGCTTCTCATACCCGCCTTCGTATACTTCTTCCAGAAGGTCTATCCATTTTCGTGGGTAAACAACGCGCGAAGGGGTACGGCGGCGGCGGCGGGCGGCTGTATGCTCGTCCGGAAAAACGCCCTCGAATTCGCCGGTGGGCTTGAGAAGATAAAGGACGAGATAATCGACGACTGCGCCCTCGCCAGGGTCATAAAGCGGGGAGGCCCCATATGGCTGGGTCTAACGACGACGGAAAGGAGTGTGCGCCCCTACGCCGGTCTCAAGGAAATCTGGGACATGGTGGCACGGACCGCCTACACGGAACTCAACCACTCGCCCGGCGTTCTCTTCGCGACCCTTGCGGGTATGTTTCTCTTCTACCTGCTGCCGCCTCTGGCCTTTCTCCTGTGGCCTCTGCACGGGAACACCCCGGCCATGCTCCTTGGCGGGGCCGGGTGGTTCATGTCGGCCCTTACCTTCATGCCGGTCCTCGCCCTCTACGGAAGGTCGCGACTGCTGGCGCCCTTTCTTCCACTGGCCGCTCTCCTTTACGGCGCCATGACCTTTGACTCGGCGAGGCGCCACGCAAAAGGCACCGGCGCGCTATGGAAGGGACGTGTGGGGGCGGGAAGTATTGACGCGTGAGGAATGTCAAAGCCCGGGCAGGTTGGGGGGGTACAACGATTTTTTTCCGGCGCTAAAAGAAAAAACCAACGCGGCCAGCGCGGCTGGTGCGGTCGGCAGGGCCTGTCAACCGAATATCTCCTCCCTCTTGTAGACCATCGTCTCGCCCTCGCGGACAATGCCCCCGTCAAGTATCTCTCCAACGAACAGGGTATGGTCGCCCGCGTCGTGGCAACCGCTGACCTTGCAGTCGAGCCACGCGATGCAATCCGTTAATATGGGCGCGCCCGTGACCTTTGTGTTGTAATCAATGCCGGCGAACTTGTCGGTGGTGGCCCCGGACTTGAACCCGAAGTGTTTCACCATGTCGATGTTGTCAGGGCCCAGGACGTTTATGGCGAAGACCCCTGACTCTTTTATCATGTGATGGGAAAAGCGCGTCTTTCCCACGGCGACCATGACAAGGGGAGGCTTGAAGGAGACCCTCGAAACCCATGCCGCCGTCATGGCGTTCACCTTGTTGCCGAGTTTCGTGCTGATGACGTATAAGCCGTTTATAATCTTTTTCTGGGCAAGGTTTATCTCAGGCTTCAAAGCCATGTCTGCCTCCGAAATATTTTTTTACGCCTAAGGCTGAAAACTTTTCCTGAAAAAAATATCGCCATAGTAAGCCGTGGCCGAAGAGCCGGTGTTATCCGTATCGGTCATGACGGCTACTCCGGTAATCCTCGGCGGCTTTTCACCGAAGAGTTTCACGTAGTCGTCGTAAACATTCCTCACCTCGGTCTTCCATACGCCCTTGAACTCCGGGCCGCTCTCAACGGCGAGCATCATCGCCTTTTCAGTGTAGGGGTTCTTTATGGCCGTACCCTTTGTAAGCCTGTTGGCCCAGATGTAGTTTACGGCGTTACCCGGCGTGGGAAGTTTGTATATGGCCCGGGCGAGCCCGTATTTCACCTTCTCAAGGAAAGAGGCCTTTTCCGGCTCATAGGCGAAGGTAACGTAGACGCGAGCCGCATAATCGTCGCCTGACTTTACGCGCGCGTCCCCCTTTTTGATAACGTCGTCCACCTTCCAGCGCCATGAGAGCGTATTGTACTCGGCCGCGTCGAGGTCGAGATCCCTATAAATGGCGGACGCCGAGCTTTCGCTCGTCGCAACGAGCACAAAACTCCCGTCAACTTCGGCGACCCTGTAGTCCGTATGCCGCGAAATCTTGGGGAAGTCCAGCACCTTCCACCCCGAAGGTATTTTGCCCGAATCCTCCCGGGAAAAAGCCGAGACCGCGAGGGTATGGCTCGACGCCCCGGGCCCGGGGGCGGAAAAAAAGCCTAAGAAGGCCGCGGCCACGGCAAGAAAGACAATGCCCTTAAGAAGCCTTGACAAAATGTTCATCTCTATACCGCCTTTGTCTCTATACCGCCTTCGTCTCAATGCCGCATTTGAAGTGTGGGGTAATTACTTTGAGTGGCGGTCCGCGACCTTGCTCGCCCCGTAGGAATCGGGTTTTGTCACGGCAGGGTAACCGGAACCGGTGACCATACCGACGACCTCCTTTACAATATCGCGGGTATCGCCGTTTTCCCCCACATCGAGGTGTATTTCCAGAGGCATGGCCTCAAGGCCGTTGTCATCGAGCCTTGCCTTGACAATGGACGCCAGCTCTATGCTCATCGTCGCCTCGTAAAACATCCTCTGGCGAAGATTCGTTATCTTCTTTCTCCTCTTCTTTATATAAAAATACCTTCCGCCGCGGCCTATCCTGTGGATTATAACCGCGGTTACGAAGAGGGTGGAGCTGTTGAGGAAGGAATCGGTGCCGATAATGAGGTTGTAATTGCAGGCCGGGTCCTCTTTCACATAGTCTGCGACCTCTGAAAGCAAGTCGTCCAGGGAAAGCGGGCCCGAGGCGGGGCTGAAAAAATCTCCCCCGAAGTTATGCTCCATACCCGAGGTCATGCGTATAATGCTACTACAGCGCCTCTTTAAAAACAAGGGGGTTTCAGTCGGGGGTCAGACCCGTGGACTCGCGCGAAAAAAAAAGGGGGCGGATAGGGGGCGACTGATGAAACCCGGCAAATACGTCCGGTATAGAGGGTAAGGGACAAGGGTAAATTTACGCGGGGTCGCGGCATTGACACGTGACCGGGCCGGAAGCCCTCCCGCCCCATGCGGAGGAAGGGGATTAGAACTTGACCGATATAATCTTCGAAACGCCCGGCTCTTCCATTGTGACGCCGTAAAGGGCGTCGGCCATCTCCATCGTCCTTTTGTTGTGAGTTATGAGGATGAACTGGCTCCTGTCCGATATCTCGCGGACAAAGTTATTGAAACGGTCTATGTTGGCGTCGTCAAGGGGGGCGTCGACCTCGTCAAGGAGACAGAAGGGGCTCGGTTTTATTAAAAAGATGGAGAAGATGAGAGACGTGGCGGTAAGGGCCTTCTCGCCGCCCGAAAGGAGCGCCAGGCTCTGGAGCCTCTTGCCCGG
>BTQV01000108.1:0-5203 GCA_036986055.1 Thermodesulfobacteriota bacterium | reverse complement strand
CCCGTCAGGGCCGTGGAGCCTTATATAGATAAAATCGGCTGAAATTATCTTCGGCGAGACCCTGCCGTCGAGGTCGTATATGCAGAATGCCGCGTTATGTTTCCCGAGGGCCTCGTAAACAGAGGGGTCGAACCACGCGGGGTTTCTGAATTCAAAGGCGTAACGGCGCCCCTTGGGAAGGGCCTTTAAAAAATTGGCCAGCCGTTCGAGGTTAAGCTTCCAGCGGGGCGGCAACTGAAAGAGGATGGGGCCGAGCTTGTCTCCAAGGGCCTCTATCCTCTCGAAAAAAGGCGGGAGTGTCGTCGAGGGGTCTTTGAGATTTTTATTGTGGGTAATGAAACGGCTCGCCTTGACTGAAAATATAAAATCTTTCGGCACCGTCTCCCGCCAGCGCGAAAGGGTCTTTGCCTCGGGCAATCTGTAGAAGGAACTGTTAATCTCAACGGTGTTGAAACGGCTACGGTAATAGGCGAGGAAACCTTCGCTTTTAAGGGTGGAAGGATAAAAGGGGCCGCGCCAGTGACCGTAGTGCCACCCCGAAGTCCCGATAAGTATCCTGCATTTATCTTCCAATACAAGACTCCTTCCAATTTGTTGACATCGCCCGTCTTGACATTCCAAGGCGCCTTCCTTGAACTCTATATAAAAAAAACCGGAGCGTCAAGGCGAGAGGAATTTTAAAGTCCCAGGCACGATTTTTAAGGTATAATATTAGATGACGTATTTTTAAAACCTTATATGTGCCCGTCTGAAGTCAAGATGGGCAAACGAGAACCTGGGGAATATTTTATATTATGAAGATGACGCCTTACAGGTCCGCCGCTCAGCTCGTCATCATAATGACCGTCGCCATCTATACCATAGAATTCATGGTGATGCGCCTTGCCTCTTTCCCCCACGAGTCCAGCACGGTCCATGCCCTCATCAACTCCTCAATCCTTATAATCCTTCTCGTCCCCTTCCTCTATCTCTTCCTCTTCCGCCCTCTCCTTCTTCAACTGAAAGAGAGGCAAAAGGTGGAAGAGGACCTTATAAGGGAGCGAGACAGAGCTCAGAGATACCTTGATGTGGCCGGCGTCATGCTTATCGTGCTCGACCCCGCCGGGACCGTTACGCTCATAAACAAGAGGGGCTGCGAAATACTCGGGTACGGGGAAAAAGAGGTGGTGGGCAGGGACTGGTTCGACAACTTTCTGCCCCCTCAATACAGAGACTTCGCCAGAGAGTCTTTCAGGTCCCTTCTTGTGGGAGAGGACGATGCAAAGAGACCCCTTGAGCATCCAGTACTTACGAGGAGCGGCGAGGAGCGCATCATACACTGGCACCACACGGTGCTCAGGCAAAACGGCCACGTACTCGGCACCCTGAGCTCGGGCGAGGACATAACGGAAAGAAAGAGGATGGAGAACTCCTTGAGGGAGAGCGAGACGAGGTACCGCCTTATCCACGACACCGCCTTCGACGCCATCATTATAGCCGATTCGGATGACAAAATAGTCGAGTGCAACCCCAGCGCCGAGAAGATGTTCGGTTACGAGAGGGGCGAGCTGAACGGCGAAATCATCCTTAAACTCATGCCCGAAAAATACAGGACTCCTCACATCGAAGGGCTCAAGAGGTTCCTCGACACGGGCCGGAGCAAGGTTCAAGGCAAGGTCCTCGAACTCGAAGGCCTGAGAAAAGACGGAGAGGTCTTCCCCATAGAACTTATTCTAAGCAACTTCAAGGTGGGCGGAAGGGTCTTGTTCTCAGGGACAATACGCGATATTACGGAGAGAAAAAAGGCCGAGGAGGAGAAAGAAATTATCCAAACCCAGTTGAACCAGGCCCAGAAGATGGAGGCCATAGGCAGGCTCGCCGGCGGCATAGCCCATGACTTTAATAACATCCTCACCACCATAAGGGGGAACGCGGAACTGGGGCTCGAGCTCGTTAGCAAAAAAGACCCCGTCTACCCCGGACTTAGTGAGATTATACGCTCCGTGGCCCACGCCTCGAAACTCACGCGCCAGTTGCTGCTCTTCAGCCGCGGCCATCCCCTGGAACTCCTGCCCATAGACATCAACAGCGCCGTTGAGAACCTGCTTACGATGCTGAAGCGACTTATTGGAGAGGATATAGAGGTCGTCGTGAAGACCGGGACCGGGCTCTGGACGGTCATGGCCGACGAAGGCAACATCGAGCAGGTTGTTCTCAACCTCGCGGTAAACGCCCGTGATTCCATGCCCGCGGGCGGCACCCTCACAATCACGACTGAAAACGTGGTCCTTAATGAAGAGGCGGCCAGAAAGATACCCGGAGCTGTAGCCGGCAAATCAGTATGCCTGTCTGTCAAGGATACGGGCTCGGGCATGAAAAAGGAAATACTTAACAGGATCTTCGACCCCTTCTTCACTACCAAAGCGGCGGGCACGGGCCTTGGCCTTTCAGTCGTTTACGGGATAGTGAGGCAGCACGGCGGATGGATAGACGTCAAGAGCGCGCCGGGGGCCGGCACGGAGTTCAGGGTTTACCTGCCGGCAATTACCGGCGAAGAGAAGAAGGAGGCGGAAAAAATTGAGAGCCCGCCGCCGGGGGGGGTATCCGGCAAGGGGGAAAGAATACTTTTAATAGAGGACGACGAGGGGGTCAGAACCGTGGCGAGAGAGACCCTCGCCGAGAAAGGCTACAAGGTCTTCGACGTGGGCAGCGCCGGCGAGGCGCTGGACCTTTTTGAAAAGGAGGGCGGGCGTTTTGACCTTATATTCAGCGACGTGGTGCTTCCCGATATAAACGGGATCAAACTCGTTGAAAAATTGCTCGAAAAAAAGCCGGGGTTATCGGTTCTTCTCACGAGCGGATATGTTGATGACAAGGCCCACTGGAACGTCATAAAGGAAAAGGGGTTCGGTTTACTGCAAAAACCATATTCCCTTACGGAACTCCTTGAGACCGTCAAAAAAGTTTTAGGGGAGGAGGGGCGCGGGGGTTGACCGGCGTCCATGGATTTCAAAAGAAATAAAAAAAGAGGGGGGATAAGACGCACTCGGCCGGAAGAAGGGCGTGCCCGTTAAGGCTTCTTGCCGAAGACCTTGTGAAAGTCCGCGGCCCTGGTCAGGGGCCTTGCCCCGCCGCCGAGCCATCCGCTTTCCCTGGCGCTGAAGTGTTTGTCCCGTCCTATTATAATGTGGTCGTGGATAATGAGGTCCACCGCCCTTGTGGCGCGGTCGAGCACGCCTGTTAACTGCCAGTCTACGTTCGACGGGCTGGGGTCCCCGCTGGGGTGATTGTGAACGAAGATAACCGAGTGGGCGTTGTGCTTGAAGGCCCGCTCTATCACCTTTCTCGGATAGACGACGGTCTGGTTTATGGTGCCCTCGTGGAGCGTCTCTATGGCGAGGACCTCGTTCTTTGAATTCAGGTATATGGACAGGAACTTCTCGACCCTCTCGCCAGAGAGGTAGAGGTTGAGATAATCGAGGACGTCTTTCTTGGAACGCAGCACGTCCTTGCCCATTATCCTTTCCTTCAGATAAAGGGCGCCCACTTCCTTGAGGAGTTTTATAAGGATCACGGCGTTCTCACCCACGCCTTCTACGGCACCGAGTTCATCGGGCGCGGCGTCCAGGACGCCGCGAATGGACTTGAACTTCCTTACGAGTTTCTTTGCGACAGCGCGGACGTCGCTGCGCGGCATGGCAAAGGTGAGGATAAACTCTATTATCTCGTGGTTGTTGAAACCATTGAGCGAGTTGTTCTTGAACCTCTCTCTAAGCCGGTCTTTATATTCTCTGTTGAAGGTGCCTTTTTCAGTCATGATGAGTTTTTTCTTTCACAGGTTCTACGGATGTTTTCTCTCTAAAGACCTTACGCCTCGAAGGGGCCCTTGCCCTCTCCCCATTTAAAAAAATCTACAGTCCCCGGCCATCCTTTTTCAGCCACTCCTTTGTGCGCTTTGACAGTAAAAAACCTCTTCGTCGCCAACATGCCGGGGTTACAATAATTATATTAAATTAAAATCTTTTTTCACCTGTACTTATGGACAGGTGACGAACCTTTTATTTTATAACTTTTCGTTTAATTTTTAAACTGTCTTGAGAGTCAGTTACATAAAAAATCAGTTCCTGTTAAAAAGCGTCCATGGAACTGATGTTTACAGAAGACAACTTTTTGATAAAGACCCTGAGCACACACGAGGAGGTGGAGGCCGCGTTCCACTTAAGGCACAAAGTCTTCTCCGAGGAACTTAAATGGGTTCCGGCCTCCCAGGACGGGATAGAAACCGACCGCTATGACGGGTTCGCAAAGTATATCGGGGTCTTTGACTTCAACCAGCAACTAGTCGGCCATGCGAGGCTCATCCTTTCACCTCACCCTTTCATGATAGAGAAAGAATTCGCCTGTATGCTGACTGGGGACGAAAGCATCAATAAGGGGGCCGATGCGGCTGAGATTACCAGATTATGCGTGAGAAAAGAAGACAGGCAAAACAGGTATTTGACAAAAATCTCCCAACTTCTTTACAAGGGGATTTATCTCTGGAGCATAATGAGCGAGGTAAGGCATCTTTTGATGGTCGTTGAGAAAAGGTATTTCCGGCTTCTAAGGTTAAACGGTTTTCCTGTTGAAGCGTACAATAATTTTCTGACAATGCCTGACGGCGTTAAGGCGGCTGTAATAAGACTTGACTGGAGAAATTTTGAAAATAAGGCGCAGGAGTATAAACCGGATTTTCTTGAATGGATATCTAAATTACCAGCCCCCGATCCATTGCAAGCGCAATCGCATGGGCTTTATTGACGGCATCGAGTTTTTGCTCGATATTCTGAACGTGGAATTTGACGGTCCTCTCGCTTATATTTAAAATTACGGATATCTCCCAGTTTGTCTTGCCTTCCATCATCCATTTCATAACCTCTCTTTCCCTTACCGAAAGAGGCTTTTCCATTCCCTTCTGAATGTTGCTCACTCTGTTAAGGGCCTGATGAAGGTGCGGTACCAGGACGTCAAGTATATCCTTATGGCGTTTTCTAAAACGGTCGCGATTTCCTGAAAAAGAAAGAATACTTCCCCTGTTATGTCTCAGATCCCTTACCCCGCCTGCAAGCCCGTACTTTAACCCGAAATCCGATGCCACGTGCATAAACTCCATATACGGTTTTTGATTATACTCTTCAATGGCTTCAGACCAGAAATGGGTTTTAAAAAATTCGAAATTATATCT
>BTQV01000107.1:0-5214 GCA_036986055.1 Thermodesulfobacteriota bacterium | reverse complement strand
TTTTTCCCCATAGACAAAAATCCCCCTGCGTCGGGGAAATTCTTCGCGCAGTGACCTGTACCACATAAGTTTTTTTGCGCCCTGTGTTAATCTTCCGGTGTAAGAGGAGGCACAATGCTCTTCAGACGCCGCAGATCATATACGCGCACCGAGATACTCGAAGCCGCCGGAAAGGCCCAAGCCAGGGGCAGGACAAAAAAGGCCATAGCCCACTACAAGAAGGTGCTGAAGGCAAACCCCGGTGACCATGTGGTCCACGCCAAGGCCGCCCCGCTCTTCGCGAGGACAAAACAATTTTCAGAGTCATGGTCGAGTTTCAGGGCCGCGGGCCGGGGGTACGCGGAAAAGGGTTTCGAGGAGAAGGCGCTGGGCGTCTACACCCAGGCCACGCGCTACATTCCGCGTGAGATAGGGGCGTGGGAGGCGGTTACGAGCCTGCAACTCGCCCGGGGCCTCGATGCCGACGCAGTTAAGACGCTCATAAAGGGACACCGCAATTTCACCCATCGAAGCCTGCGGCCCAAGGCCATACAGCTTCTCCGCAGGGCAAGGGAGATCTCCCCGTGGAACTTCGAGGTCACCTTCGAGCTTGCCCGCCTCCTTTCAAAGACAGGTGAGGCGGAGGAGGCCCTGCGGCTCCTCTGCGGGCTCGCGGAGCGGGCCCGGGGCCGGGATTTGCGGCGCGTAAGAGGGGCGCTCTTGAGGCTCTCCCCCACGGCGGGCTCTTTATGGCGCTGGCTCAGTTCCTCGGTCTTTACCGCCTGAAGTGTAATAAAAACCCCCGGCACGTAAAAAAGAAGTTTTTCTTCCCGAAAAATCCCAAACGCCTTGACAAAGAGAGGTCTATTTTTATAGAATGAATATTCATTGTTTTGCCGTTGTTTTTGCTCACAGGGCTTTGCCCGCGTCTTGACGGCTGCGGGTTTTTTTGCCGAGGGCCCATAGCTCAGTTGGAAGAGCCACCGGCTCATAACCGGTCGGTCCCAGGTTCGAGTCCTGGTGGGCCCACCATTATTTCAGCGAGGGAGGATAGTCTTTTTGCCGAGTCCCATCAAGATACTCGAAAATATACAGAAGATAGACCTTGAGATAGGCGTCGTCGAGGCCCAGGAGAAGGATTACGAGAGGGACATCGAAACCATCACAGAGGGGCTCAAGGCCCTGCAGAGCGAGATGGACGCGATAGACGCCCAGGTGAACGAACTCGCCGAACCGCTCCGGGAAATCGAAGAGAGGCTCAGGAAGGCGAAGGAGAGGATAGAGAAGGACCAGGTGAGGCTCAATTCGGTTAAGGGCGACAGGGAGTTGAAGGCCCTTAACAAGGAGATAAAGACAGCTGAAAAGGTGAAGAGGCAGGCTGAGAAAGAGGCCGAGGAGTTCAGGGCCAAGATTACGGAAAGAAAGGTCGTCCGCGAGGCTAAAGAGATGGAGGCCGAGAGGAAGTCCGAAGAGGTTGAGAGGCTCACCGGCGAGCTCGACGAGAAGAAGGCCGGGTGGCAAAAGACCTATGAGGAAAAGAAGGCCGAGAGGGAAGCGTTAAAGGCGTCGCTCGGCGTGGACATTATGAGCAGATACGAAAACATAAGGTCAAGGAGGGGCGGACGCGCCGTCGTCCCCCTTGTAAAAGAAGCCTGCCACGGCTGCTACATGCATGTGCCCCCGCAGTTGGCTATACGCTTAAGCCGGGGCGACGAAGAGATTATCACATGCCCACACTGCCACAGGATCCTCTATGTCGAAGAAGAGGCTGAACCTGAAGCGATTTAGCCATGCCCCGAAGACCCCCGCTTGATGATTTGACTCAAAAACTTTTCGAAGAGCTCGCAGAAACCCTTGATATTGAAAAGTCCATAAAAAAGTTGAAGATCACCGCCGAGGAGGCGAGAGAGATCTTTCGCGCGTTCACCCCCCCTCGCGGAAAAAAGAAGGCCGACGGTTTTTACGAGGCCTATGTTGACGGCGCGTCGAGGGGCAACCCCGGGGAGTCCGGGGCAGGTGCTGTTATAAGAGACCCTTCGGGAAATGTGGCTAAAAGGCTCAAGCGCTATCTCGGGACAGGGACGAACAACAGCGCCGAATACAAGGCGATGATTATGGCGCTCGATGCGGCTCGCTCTATGGGGGTGTCGAGGATAAGGGTCTTCGCCGACTCGGAACTTATGGTGAAGCAGTTGAACGGTGAGTACAGCGTCAGGAGTCCGAACCTGAAGCCCCTCTATGAAGAGGCACGGGCGCTCCTCGACGGATTTACGGAATACCGGATAAGGCACGTGCCGAGGGAGAAGAACAAGACCGCGGACTCTCTCGCCAACGAGGCCATAGACGGACACCGATAATTTTTCCGGCCAAACCCCTCCGTCCGCGGTCTCCGGCACAAGAGGCCATAGGCCCTTCAGTTGATTTTTACCGGTAGAATATCATATTATATAGTACAGGGTTTTAAAGGCGCATAAAGACGCCGGAGTATGACGGGCGGCCGCTGCCGCTTTTTAGGCGGTGGAGGAAAGTCCGGACACCACAGGGCAGGGAGGTCGTTAACAGCGACCGGGGGCGACCCCAGGGAAAGGGCCACAGAAAATATACCGCCCGAAGGGGATTTTCCCCTCCGGGTAAGGGTGAAAAGGCGGGGTAAGAGCCCACCAGCCTGCCGGGTGACCGGCAGGGCTTGGTAACCCCCTCCCGGTGCAAGGCCGAATAGGTTCCGCATTAAGGACGGCCCGTCCTTGCCCCCCCCATTGGGAGGGGCGGCGGAACGGGTAGGCTGCTCGAGCCCACCGGCAACGGTGGGCCAAGATAAATGGTCGCCGTCCCGGTTTTCCGGGATTACAGGATCCGGCTTACGGCATGCTCCGGCGTCTTTATGCGCTTCTTTAAAAAAAACCTTCCCGGGGCTCAAGCCGCGGGAAGGAAATCCAACAGGTCCCATCCTCGCCCGTTTAATCCGTCCTGTCGCGCCGTACGGACAGGGGATGATCTTTAACGCCGCGCCGCAATTTTTTTGTTTCCCCCGGCCCCGGTTTCTATCGTCCCAGGAGTCACCCCTTCATTAGACGGGCCCGGGTCGGCGGGCCTTTAAGGGGTTTTTGCCGCGTCTATTATTTTTCATATCGCCACCTCAGGGCCTCGAAGTAAAATGCGTTTTTTTCGGCCCCACAGCTGCGTAATAATCTTCTGACCTTAATGGCATAAATGCCGGTCCCCATGGGTATAAAAGCAAAATACGCCATAGTAATTTCCGTACTTCTCCTCTTCATAACCTCTGCCATGGGCGCTTTCATGGTCTTTGACCAGAGGCGCGCAATGGAATCCCAGGTCCGCTCCATGGCTAGTACCATTACCGGCCAGTTCGCCGAGAACACCAAGATACCGCTCCTTGAGAACGACAGCCTCGCCCTTAACGGGCTTATTCAGAACCTCCTTAAATCCTCCCGCATATCAGACGCCTTTGTCCTTAACGACAAGATGGTCATCGCGGCCCACAGGGACCTCCACAAGGTGGGCGCAAGGTTTGACGGAGACGGGAAGATGGACGTTGCCGCGGGACAGGGGCCGTGGTTTATCAGCGAGGATGAGGGTGCGATTATCTACGCCTCACCCATAACCTTCAAGGACACGAGGGTGGGGTATGCCGTCGTCTCTTTTTCAAAGGACTTTATAAGAGAGAGGGTGGGCGCCGCTGTCAAGAGCGTGATAGCGATAACGGTCTTCGTCATAATACTGGGGTCTCTGCTCTCCATACCGCTCGCTTCGGGTTTTTTAAGGCCCATCTTCAGGCTCCTTAAGGGCACCAAGGAGATAATCATAGGAAACCTCGACTACCGCATACCAGAAGGGGGCAGGGACGAGATGGGCGAGCTTGTGAGGTCGTTCAACCACATGGCCTCGGAACTGAAGAAAAAGGAGATACTCAAGGGTGTCTTCAACAGGTACGTGAGCCCGGAGGTGGCCGATGAGATTTTAAAAGAGCCTGAAAGCCTCGATCTCGGCGGCGACCGAAGGGTCGTCACCGTCTTTTTCGCCGATATAAGGGGCTTTACCCGGCACGCACAGGCCATGGACCCGGAAGAGATCGTAGAGGTGCTCAACAGATACTTTACCCTCATAACCGAGATAGTCTTCCGTTTCGAGGGGACCGTCGACAAGTTCATAGGCGACGCGGTCATGTCTGTATTCGGCTCCCCCATAAAGAGTGAAGTGCATCTTGAAAAGGGGCTAAAGGCCGCCGTGGCCATCAGAGACGCCCTTGAAAGGGTAAACGCTTCGAGGGAGGCGCGCGGCGTCGTCCCCTTTTATATGGGCATAGGGATAAGTTCGGGAGAGGTGATAGTGGGCAACATGGGTTCCAAGTCGCGTATGGAATATACGGCCGTGGGCGAGACGGTGAACATGGCCTCCAGGCTCTCAGGGCTCGCCGGAAAGGGGGAGGTACTCGTCCCCGAGGACCTCTATCTTTCGGTGAGCGGGTTCGTTTCAGCGCGTGAGATAACGAGCGCTTCCATAAAAGGTATTGACAATCCCGTCAGGCTCTATAGTATAATTGACCTTAAAGACAGCTGGAGGGAAGAGGTTGACGGTGTCGTTGAAGAGACTATCAAGAGCCTCGGTGAAGAGGACATTCTGCCTTAGCGTCCTCGCCTCAGCTGTTTTCTTAATCCTTTCAGGCTGCGCCCCCCTAACCCCCGGCTACATCTTCGGATCAGATTTCAGACAGGCGGTTATCCTCTATGAGAACGGACTTATCATGGAGGCGAAGGCCAAGGCCGGGGCCATACAAAGGTCCGACCCTGATTACAAAACGGCGAGGGAACTCATAAAGGAGATAGACCGCCTCGCCCTTGAGGTCTCCAGGGAGCATATGGAGCTCGGCGAGGACTATGAAAAGGCCGGGATACTGCTCAAGGCCGAGAGTGAATACGCCACCGCCCTTAAATACAACCCCTCGAACCAGTGGGTGAAGAGGAAGATAAGGGTCCTCACCGAGCTGAAGAACAAGAGAAGACCCGGCGAGGTTCAAAAGACGCTGGCAAAGGTAAAGAAAAGATTTGAGGATAAAAAGGACGGCGGCAAAGGCCCGGAAGAGGCCGCCGCTGAGCATTACCTCAGGGGAAAATTTTATCTGACTACGGGCAACTACTGGCAGGCCATAGACGAGTTCACTTCCGCCCTTGAGAAGGTGCCCGATTACAAGGACGCCGGGAGCCTCCTTAAGAGGGC
>BTQV01000106.1:0-5245 GCA_036986055.1 Thermodesulfobacteriota bacterium | reverse complement strand
GACCGCGCCCAATGAGCGGGAGGCCGAGGGGATAGCGGGAAAGGTGGTCTCAGAGGGGCTCGCCGCCTGCTGTAATATAGTCCCGTCCATTAAATCGATTTATACGTGGAAGGGTGAGGTCTGCACCGAGAGCGAGGTCCTGTGTATCTTCAAGACTACGTCGGACCTCTTCGAGAGGTTCAAGGAGAGGGTTGTTGAACTTCACAGTTACGAGGTGCCAGAGGTCGTGGCCGTGGAGATCAAGGCGGGATCGAGAAAGTATCTCGACTGGATCGACGAGGTGACGGGTTAGGTTTTTTGTATTTCAGGGTTGGCGAGGCGGCGTACGGGGCTTTCAGGTTAAAAATATTTTGACAAAGAGTTGTCCGATATGTTAATTTTTTTAGATTAAGTTTTCTGGTTTTAATGACTATGAGGAGCCGCTAGCTCAGCTGGTAGAGCATCTGCCTTTTAAGCAGAGGGTCCGGGGTTCGAGCCCCCGGCGGCTCACCATTTTTCAGTTGATGTGAGGCCGCGTGGCGGCACCTGTTCCCTGATGTTGGACAAATGCCTTGATTTTTTTGCGACTCATCACGATTATTTCAGGTTTGCACAGAAAGTCCCCATCGTCTAGAGGCCAAGGACACCGCCCTTTCACGGCGGCGACGGGGGTTCGACTCCCCCTGGGGACGCCAGAGTTGGGGCGGATTTTTTAAATCCGCCCTTTTTCATGAGAAGGCTTGAGCGGACCGTCACTTTTTTAAAACGGGAAGCGCTGTTAACCTTAGAGGGTGCGAATGAAAAAGTTCGAGATATGCATAAGGGGAGATAACTTCCTCGTCGAGAGGCACGGTGAGGTGAAAAAGAACGGCTTTTACGCGGTGAGGTTCGTGGAGGCGGAGGATACTTCCAAGGCCGTGGACAAGGCCATGGACTCATTCAGGACTGAACTCAAGGACAAGGTGCTGAACGATAAATCAGACCCGCCCGTAATGTCCGTCGCGGATGTGAGGGACGTTTACTTCTTCGAGAAGCTGATGGAAGTTGGAGAAGTGCTCCTGCCCCCAACGGGTTTTTTATGGGATGAATAAAAGATCTAAACCCCTCGACGTCCTTATCATCGAGCCCTACCATACCGGTTCTCACGCCGCCTGGGCTGATGGCTACAAAAATAACAGCCGCCACAACGTGGAGGTACTCGCCCTTGAGGGGAGATACTGGAAGTGGCGCATGCACGGCGGGGCCGTCACGCTTGCCCGCAGGTTCTTGAAAGAGGGGCGTAACCCGGACCTTATCCTTGCAACGGACATGTTAGACCTTACGACCTTCCTCGCCCTCACAAGGCCGGTGACCGCCTCCATTCCAACGGCCGTCTACTTTCACGAAAACCAGATTACCTACCCATGGTCCCCTGGCGACAGGGACCTCTCAAGAGGCAGGGACGGCCACTACGGATTTATAAATTTTTCCTCGGCGCTTGCCGCAGACAGGGTATTTTTCAACTCACGTTATCACATGGGCGCGTTCCTCGCGGGCCTCGAGGGCTTTCTTAAAGGCTTTCCCGACTACAACGAGGTCCCCTCGGTGGAACTTATAAGGCATAAGGCCGCCGTGCTTCACGTGGGCATGGACTTTGAGCGTCTCGACAGAATCTCTTCTCAAGGAGACCGCTCCTCCAACCGCGCCCCGCTTATCCTCTGGAACCACCGCTGGGAGTACGACAAGAACGCCGGGGAGTTTTTTAAGGCGCTCTACGCACTGATGGAAAGGGGGCTTGATTTCGAGGTGGCTGTCCTCGGCGAGAATTTCAAGAACAAACCCCATGAGTTTGACGAGGCGAGAGAGAGGCTCGGCAAAAGGGTCGTCCACTTCGGGTTCGTGGAGGATTTTGCTTCATACGCCGGATGGCTCAAGACGGCCGACATCATCCCCGTTACGTCCACCCACGACTTCTTCGGCTGTTCGGTCATCGAGGCCGTCTACTGCGGCGCGTTCCCCCTCATGCCCAACAGGCTCGCCTATCCGGAGCATCTGCCAGAGGAATTGCACGAAAAATATCTTTATGAAGGCTTCGATGACCTTGTGGCGCGTCTCGAGTCGGCCGTTGTCAATATAGCGGATACCAGAGGGGCGTCTCTCAAGGCCCACGTGGAGAGGTACGGCTGGCGCAGGTTGGCCCCCATCTATGACGTGGAGATGGAAGAGACGGCCCTGCGGGCCGGGCCCGTAAGAGGGTAAAAGGGCCGCCGGGTCCTCACACACCCCTCAACCCGCAAGTCATGGCACTACGTGGTCGATAACGACTGTGACGGGTTTGTTGTGTTTTTCCAGCTTGACGTGGGGGATCACCCCCTCGAGGTCCCCGCTCCTCTTCATGGCCCCGCCGCTCTTTGAGACCCTTGCCGAGATTTTGACGTCTTTGAACTTCGACATTTTGAACACGGGCGCCATTGCCATGGAGTCGTCCAGTGTCACGGTCATGGGAAGGTCCCTGACCTGCGCCCTTATTGCCGCGAGCGGCGCCCTGGGGCCCCTCAATGCCTTTGCAAAGATAAAGACGACCTGGTCCGGCGTGGTATTACCTTTGAGTTCCGGAGAGACGTCGACCGTCACCTGCAGGCTGTATTCCATGCCCGCGGCGCCTGCCGGGGCCGTGGTCAAGTGGATGAGAGTCATGAGCACCGCCATGAGCGTCAGCGGCGCGAGCAAGGTCGTTTTAATCGTTTTTTCCATATCGTCTCCTTAAATTGAAATGACGAAATTGAATTGACGGTTTTATTATCCGGCCGTCTTATTCTATGGGTTGAAGATTAGCGGAGGGATAAGGGAAAATTAAAATTTTTTTCATCTGGGGACTTCAGGGCCTTTGTCTGACGCGCATAAAGGCAAGCCCTATGGCGGTTTGCGGGCAATTAAAAAAAACGCCCAAGATGCGGGGCGCCTGCCGGGGATGGGGTTATCTTACCGGCCCCTTGAAGGGGCCGCCCTCAAAGAGGCAGGGGTTGCCGTACATGGCCGGGCAGTCAACGGGTGAGTCGACGGAGTTGGAGCTCTCCGGGTGGAAGCAGGCCCAGGTAACAAAGGCCGCGTCGTCGACATTGGCTTCAAATTCACCGAGATAATAGCATTCCATCTTTAAATGTTATCATGGATTTCGCCGGTCTTTCAACCCCTCGGACCGCGTCGGCAGTGAGTCCGCATTAAAGGTTTTTTTCTTCCCAACTCTTTTTTTGTCGACATCCCGGGATAGTGGTGGTAAAGTATCCAAAAATTTTTTGACAGGAAAAGAGGCACTAATGAAAAATAAATCTGTTAAAATATTCCTGACCGCTCTGGTTGTCTTGACTTTTACTCTCGGTGCGGCCATAGCCGGTTCGGAAAAACAAAAGGATGGTGAAAAGATGATAACTGACGGAAGCAAGGTCTCCATGGAGTACACACTTCGTCTTGATGACGGGACGGTTGCAGACACCAATGTTGGTAAGGAACCTCTCAGGTTCGAGCAGGGCATGGGCATGATAATAAAGGGTCTTGAATCTGAACTCAAGGGCATGAAGGCGGGCGATACGAAGAAGGTTGTGGTCCGGCCCGAGGACGGCTACGGCGTGACTGATGAAAACGCCTTCCGTGAGGTGCCGAAGTCAAAGATTCCGCCTGAAGCGCAAAAACCAGGCACCGTGCTCCAGGCCGCGACAGAGGACGGGAAGGCCGTGCCCGTAGTTGTACGCGAGGTAAAGGAGGATACGGTGGTAATAGACTTTAACCACCCGCTCGCCGGCAAGACCCTCACCTTTGATGTTAAGATAATCGACGTCCAGTAGGCGGGGCAGGGAGGGGAAGAGTTTTACCTCTCATATTAACCGTTCTTTTTTTTACCTGTTATCCGGGGCTTAACGCCCGGTCCTCTAATTTGTAATAGCCGGGGGCTGACCATTTGGTCAGCCCCCCTTTTTTTTGTGAAAAAACCCGCCTCTTTACAAAACCCGCTCCCTTTTGCGGTATAATTATATTAATTGATTGATTAAAGTCCGGTCCAGTCAAAAAAACTTGCGCCGTGGTGCTGGAGGAAATGTTCAAGGCCCGTAATATCTCCGTGACGCTTTTAGCCCTCGTGCTTCTGGTCTTCTCCCTGCCCGCTGAAGAGGGTTTTGCCGCCGGAGGCAGGGGCGGCGGCGGTCCCGTTGCCAAGACCAGGGCCCCGGCGGCTGTCAATCCCGCTCCTGTGGAGCAGGTCTTCGTCCCCGGCGGGTGGGTGGTGCTTGGGAGCGACGCGAAGGAAAAGGAGTTCGCCTATGAGATAGGGGGCGAGGGAGCGAGAAAGTGGCGGTGGTTCGACTCCGAGGCACGCAGACGTGTATTCGTAAAAGACTTTTATATAGATAAATATCCCGTTACGCAGTCCCAATACCATCTCTTTGTGAGGGAGACGGGCTACCGTTATCCTTATATAAGCGCGGACGACTACAGGCTCCAGGGGTTTCTCGTTCATTCATACGAGGAGGTGAAGCCCTACCTCTGGGTCAGGGGGGATGAGGGGTTTGCGCCGCCGAAAGTCAAGATCGACGACCCCGTGGTTCTCGTAAGCGTTGATGATGCCGCGGCCTATTGCAGGTGGCGGGGCTCAAGCCTGAAGGGCCGTACATTCCGCCTCCCCTATGAGGACGAGTGGGAGAAGGCCGCCCGGGGTACAGACGGGCGATACTTCCCCTGGGGTAATGTCTGGGACGGCACCCGCGCCAACATCGGGCAGACCGGCCCCGGTGGAACCACGCCGGTCTACAAGTACCCCGGCGGCCAAAGCCCTTACGGCGTATACGACATGGCGGGCAACGTCTTTGAATGGACGCTTACAGTGGACCCGGCAGGCCCGGACCGTAATATACTAAAGTCCTGCTCATGGGATGACATGCCCGGCATATGCAGGGGGGCGGCGAGGCACAGCCGTCTTAAAAAGTCCAGACACATATTAATCGGCTTCAGGTGCGTGAGCATTGTTCGTTAAAAGCGGTCCTTTTGCAGGGGGTCAATTTATATGGCTCAAGAGGCTCGTAGGCGTAAGGGGTGGATTAAGACTGAAAACCCCCGCATATAAGCCGGAAGGGACGAGGGAGATGAAGGAATTGATTATTATCGCAATCTTACTCTTACCGGCCGCTGCATTCGCGGACCAGAAGTATAATCCCTTCAGTGGGAAGTATGAGACGACCTCGCCGGACGCCGACCTAAAGTATAACCCCTTTAGCAATAAATGGTCTTATGAGCAGAA
>BTQV01000105.1:0-5258 GCA_036986055.1 Thermodesulfobacteriota bacterium | reverse complement strand
ACCGCCTTGATGACGGCCTGGACCAGAAGCTCCTTGATGGAAAGGGACCTGCCGGCGAGCGCGCTGAAGAGGTTCAGGGCGTCGAGTTCAGAGTTCTTTCTCGCCAGTTCCTCGGCGACGATGCGGACCCTTTCTCCGTTTACAGCGTCTCTTTCCCTTACGGTGTCGAGCATACCGTTAAGTTCCTCGGTGACGCCGTCGAGGTGCCCACCCGGAGCTGGCGCGAACCTGGCGTCGCGCATGCCCGATGAAAAGGCCCTGGCGACCCCGGCTATCTTTCGCAACGGCACAACGCAGAGCCTGAAGTACAGGAGCGCCCCAATGAGCCAGGTGAAGACGAAGAGGCCTATGGTCAGCGTTATAAGCGACTTCATCTCCTTCAACAGGGCGTCGTGCCCCCTGGAGATAAAACTGAAAAGCCTGTCAAATTTTTCGTTTACCTGGATGGCGTTTATGTCCACGGTATTGTGGATAAGCATTACCTCTTTTTCCCCCGTGGCTTTGCTGATCTTCCCTATCTCGCGGTTTATCCTCTGCCATTCACCGGGCAGGGTCGAGACCTCTTCGGCGACCATGGTGTTGGAGGCGAAGAACCAACTGTATCTCGGGTTGTTGATAACCTCTTTGAGATTTTTGTCGATGGACCTTACATCCTTCCTTACAAAGCTCATGGTGGTGTTTTCGAAACGCTGGGCGCTTACGACCATGTCGAGGGTGTAGACGAGTTTCGATATGGACATGCGAAGCGTGTTAAGCCGCAGGTTTAACTCCTCGAGGGTCTCTATCTTATGGTATTTGTCCGCAAACAAACTGTAGTCCACAACGGCGAATACAAAGAGAAGCAAGAAGGTGGAAAGAACCTTTACGGTCGTGGAAGAAAAGGTCTTTGGGGGAAGTTTCATACTTAAAGGAGGTCCGTTTTTACGGCTGCGCCGTATGGCCGTTCCGAGAGGGTGCGCACAGCCGGAAGTGCCGGCTATTTCAAAAATTTCTTTAAATAGCCCTGAAATACCTTCAATTTGAGCGGTTTCGAGAGACAGTAATCAGCCCCGCATCCAAGTATCTTATCCATGTCCTCCTTTCCATAGGCCGTTACTGCGAGTATCTTTATATCCTTTGTGTGTTCATCGCCCTTGATACGTCTACAGACCTCAAAACCGTCTATCTTGGGCATCCTTATGTCGAGTATGAGGAGTTCGGGCTTAAAATCACCCACCTTTATCAAGGCTTCATAACCGTCGCTGGCCGTCTCGATTTCGTAATTGTCCCCGCTTGACTCAAGGGCGCCCTTGATATACTCCACGACGTTTTTTTCGTCGTCAACGACGAGTATCCTCCTCTTATCGGGAAACATCTTCTCTTTTACATCAAGTTTGTACTTGGCTACAAATGCGAGAAAATCCGCTCTCTTCACCCTGTAATGCCCGCCAGGGGTCCTGAAAGCGTCGAGTTTCCCGGAATGTATCCATTTCTTGACGGCGTTTATGGTAACGTCGCAAAAACCGGCGACCTCCCCCGTCGTATAAGGCTTGTAATGTTGAGCCATTCGTACCCTCTGTGAAACATAAAAACTCTACGCAAGACAAGCGGTTATATTTTTTATACTTGTTACACTTATATTAGCCCCAAGTATCTGCAAGGTCAAGTTTTTTTTAGGGTTTACGCGGAGGACATGGAGAAACGGCGGGGTTACGCGGACATGGGAGGGAAAAGCCGCTTTTCATACGGAAAGTTATCATTCATTGTAGGGCTCCACCTGCTGCCAGTTGGCCCCTGTCTTAAGGTTTACCTCTATAGGCACCTTGAGGCTTACCACGCCCTCCATCTCCTCTTTCACAAGGGCGGCCAACTCGCGGGCCTCGGTCTTTTCCACCTCGAAGAGGAGTTCGTCGTGTATCTGGAGTATCATCCTCGAAGTAAAGCCCGACTCTTTCATGCGCCTGTAAATGTTAATCATCGCCGCCTTTATGATATCCGCGGCCGAGCCCTGAACCGGCGTGTTTACGGCGATGCGGGCGCCGAACCTTCTCGTCATCTCCACGGGGCTTGAAAGCTCGGGTATGAACCTCCTCCTGCCCGAGAGGGTCGTGGTATAACCGAGCCTTTCCGCCTCTTTAACGGTCCTGTCCAGAAACTCCCTGACCTTCGTATAATGGGTGAAGTAGTCGTCAATGTAAGCCCCAGCCTCCTCAATGGGTATGCCAAGTTCCGTAGAAAGGCCATAGGGGCCCATGCCGTAAATTATACCGAAGTTTATGGCCTTGGCCCTCCTCCTGAGTTCGGGCGTAACGGCGGAGACGTCCTTTAGTCCGAATATCTCGGAAGCCGTCCTCGCGTGGATGTCCTCGCCGGTCCTGAAGGCCTCCAGAAGCACCGGGTCTTCGGCCATGTGGGCGACAATCCTCAATTCTATCTGGGAATAATCGGCAGAGAGAAGGGTGAAACCATCCTCTGCCACGAAGGCCTCCCTTATGCGCCCGCCCGTCTCGCCGCGCACAGGTATGTTCTGCAGGTTAGGGTTCGAGCTTGAAAGCCTGCCCGTGGCCGTGACGGTCTGGTTGAAGGAGGTGTGTATCCTGCCTGTTTCAGCGTCGATGAGGGAGAGGAGCGCGTCCACGTAGGTGGATTTAAGCTTGAAAAGGGTCCTGTATTCGAGTATCTGGGCCGGGACCTCGTGGACGGCGGACAACTTCGTCAATACCTCCTCATTGGTGGAAAAACCCGTCTTCGTCCTCTTTACAGGGATTAGTCCAAGCCTTTCGAAGAGGACCTTGGAGAGTTGCTTCGGGGAGTTGATGTTAAATTCCACTCCGGCGCACCTGTATATGGACGTCCTTATGGTCTCAAGGCGCGCCCCAAGCTCGCTTGAGAGTTCCTGTAATTGCCCCGAGTCTATCTTTATTCCCCATATCTCCATGGAGGCGAGTACCTCTGAGAGGGGGAGTTCCATCTCACGGTAGAGCTTTTCCATGGACTCATCTTTAAGTATTTTGTCAAGTTTTTCAGACAACTCATAAATATTACAGGCTTTTTCGCATGCGATATTTTGCGTGCTCGCATCTTCCGGCGCGCCATTGCCCGAAAGCCTGCCAAGGTGCTCCACGGTAAGGCCCTCTATTGTGTGGTCGGGCTTCGAGGGGTTTATGACGTAGGACGCCAGAGACGTGTCGATGTCTATCGCCAACGGGCGGATCCCCCGGGTCAGTGAATATATATATAGCGGCTTTGATGAGTCGACATCCTTTTTAATCGAGCCGTTCTCAAGTATATCTTTTAAGAACTTCGTCACGTCACCCTCATCCGGGCCACTCTCCCCGCCGGAGGCGATGTAGGCGGCCGTTGACTCCCCCGTTGCGACGGCGAGCGCCACGGGACCTCCCCTCCTCGCCCCTTCGGGGAAAAAGGCGGCTATCGCCGCCCTCTTTTTTGACTCAAGCTCCGCTGAAAGTCTCTTCAACCCTTCAGTGGTATTAACCGTAGAGAAATCACCGGACCCGGGCGGCTCATAATCCCTCGACATAACCTCTTTTAGCATCTTCACGAATTCGAGTTCCTTGAAGAGTTCCGTCAATCTCTTGTAATCGGGCTCTCCAACCTTCAGGGTCTCGATTACAATATCCATATCCACGTCGTCTCGAAGCGTGGCGAGGTCTCTTGAGAGGAAGGCCTGAGCCTTGTGCTTAATGAGGTTTTCCCTTAACTTCTTCCCCTGTACCTCGTCGATATGCTCGAAGAGGTTCTCAAGGGTGCCGTACCTGCTTATCAGTTTGGCGGCGGTCTTTATGCCAACACCGGGGACATTGGGGATGTTGTCCACCGGGTCGCCCGCGAGTCCGATGAGTTCCTTTATCATATTCGGCCCCACGCCGAACTTCTTCTCCACCTCCGCCCTGCCATGCTCCTTGCCGCTAAGGTAATCAAGGACAACGGTATTATCGTCAACGAGTTGAAGGAGGTCCTTGTCTCCGGATATGATGTATGACTTTATGCCCCGGCCCCTGGCTTTTTTTACGACGGCCGCTATTATGTCATCTGCCTCAAAGGACTCCTTTTCAAGGACCTTTATGTTAAGGGCGCGGACCACGGCCTTTATAAGCGGTATCTGCGCGCTTAAAAGGTCGGGCATGGGCGGCCTTTCGGCCTTGTAATCCTCGTAGATGCCGTGTCTCAGTGTCGGGCCTTTAACGTCAAAGGCCACGGCCATGTAATGGGGGGAGAAATCCTTGAGTATCTTCTTTAGCGACTGTGTGAAGCCGTAAACAGCGTTTGTATGGAGACCCTTTGAATTGGTAAAGGTGGCGGGTATGGCGTGAAAGGCCCTGTACATAAGGGCTGTGCCGTCTATTATGAAAAGTTTCTCTGCGTTTTCCATCTTAATTTTTTATCATAAATATGGCGCTCTCACAAAGATAAAAGCCCGCGGGGCCCGGCGCTGAGGTATGGAGCACACAAAACACACTCAAGGCGCCATTAGTCCGTTGACAGGGCTGGCCTTGTTATATATACTTTTTCAATGACAAAAAGCCTGATTCTCTTCATGCTCCTTCTCGCGACACCCGCCTTTGCGCAGGGTGACAGCGTTACCACGGCCCTGGGTATAGTCGAGGACTTTCACAGCGAGACAATCGAGCTCGTCAACGGCGTCGAAGACAGCGCCAGTGTGGAGTCTTTCGTGAAAAAATGCATTAAAGAACGGGACAGGACCCTCGGTGAGCTCGGTTCGCTCAGGTGGATTGAATCGCCGGGAGAGAGAAGGTTCGAGCGTGTCTCAAGGATAGTGGATTCTTACATGACCGGCCGGATAGACTCCCTCAAGGGCCTTAAAAAGAAGCTCAATGGCCGGGACAGGAAATACATGGAAAAGGTCATAACGAGCCTCGTGCTCCTCAAAAAAAAGCAACTGGAGGAACTAGGCGGGAGCCTCAAGGCCGAGACCTACAGGAAAAAAGAGTTAAAACCCGTACCGATTATCGACCGCTCGCCCTTTGAGAAGGGCCGGCCCGGAGAAGAGGGCATCTGGTACAGGTAAGTACAAAACCCCCGTCAGGGGCATACGGTTTAAGCCCCCCTGCCCCCCCTGCCAGCACCGTTCACACGCCCAACTGCCCCTCTGCCCCGCTACAACGAAGCGTTGAAGCCCCTCAGAGCCTTACAACACCCCCCCCATTATTCAACTGCGTCAAAGGCGTTCACTATGAGGTCAATCTCGTAATCCGCCCCCTTGAAGACAATGGAGACGACGTCGAACCTCACCTCAA
>BTQV01000104.1:0-5310 GCA_036986055.1 Thermodesulfobacteriota bacterium | reverse complement strand
CTCCTTGACGAGAAAAAGGAAGATAATCCCCACTGCGCTTATGGAGAGGGTAAAGGCCGAGGCGAATAAAAACCTTACCCCGTTCCATCTATCTGACCGGTACAAAGCCTGATTCCTCCACAATCTTCTGCCCCTCGGGGCTCAGGATATAATCTATGAAGGCCTTTACCGTGGGAGCGTCCTCGCCCCTTGTAATGAGGTTCAAATCCCTTGAAATGGGGTAAGTGCCGTTCCTGATATTCTTGAGCGTAGGCTCGATAATTTTCCCCTTGACCCTGAGGCCAACGCCCTTTACGTCTTTATTTATCCATGCGAGCGACAACATGCCTATGGCCGTATCGCTAAGGGCGACCTTCGTCTGCTCCTCGTTGTTGGAGCCCGCGATAAGGTCCGCCCCCCGCGCCCTTGCCCTTGAGTCCCCGAAGACGTATTTCATGAATACGTGGCGGGTGCCCCTGTGCATCTCCTTGTCGATGACGAAGATTCTCTTGTCCGGCCCCCCCACCTCTTTCCAGTTGTCGATCTCTCCGGAATAGATTTTTTTTATCTGCAGCCTGGTAAGCGACCTTACCCCCGCGTCGTATATTTCAGAGGAGACGACGCAGGCCACAGCGTCCCTTCCGATTACGAACACCTTGAAATCAATAGGGGAGAAGTTTTTTATCTCCTCATCAGTGATGCGGCGCGAGGCCATGCCAATATCTACAAGGCCGTTTCCAACGGACTTGACGCCGACGCCCGACCCTCCGGGGTTTACTGTTATCCTTACACCGGGATGGGCGGCCATGAACCTTTCAGCCCCTCTCGTCACCACTGGGAGAACCGTCGTGGAGCCGGCGACCATTATGGTCTCTTTTGCCGACAGAGGCGCGGGGCGCAGGAAACCGATCGACAGGACGGTTACGAGGAGGAGGAAAATTTTATTATTTGAGCGCATTGACCCTCGGATTAAATATACATTTATCTACATACATTGATACAAGCGGGCAAAAAAACAGGCGGCCCTTCAAGGCAGGGCCCGCCCTAATTAAAAGACCATCTTGCAGCACCCGAGGTTGATGGTCTTCTCGTCTTTTTCCTCCATGGATTCACGGACCGTTGGATGGAGCCTGTAACAGACCTTTTGCCCGGTACGCTCCGAGTCCACAAGGCCGGCGTTTTTAAGTATGCCCAGGTGATGGGCGACGTGGGGCTGGGTAAGGTCCAGTTCCCTGGCAATCTCCGTGCCGCACTTCTGTCCGTCGAAGAGGCTCCTGAGGATTAACAGCCTCGTGTCGTCGGCCATGGCCTTGAGTACGCGGGCGCATTCATTGGAGGAGAGGTTTTTTTTCATCTACACGTTCCCTGTGTAATATAGGACTATAACCTATGTACTTATATAGATGAGTATATATGGAATCGAGGCCGTGTCAACAGCCTTGTTTCAGCGAACCGGCCAAAAAAGGATTTTTTACTACTCAACTATGAGGGGATAGTTGGGCGTCGGGTTAAGCGGACAGCTGTAATAGTACTCGCCGGGTTCAAGGTCTATTGTATAGTCCGCCGTGGCGCCCGTCTTCAACCCCCCACCGGAGACCGTGGGCAGGGTAAGCCTCTTAACTCCCTTGCCCCTGACCCAGAAACCAAGGTCATAGGGGACGTTCTTGTTAGTAACCCTGAAGACAGTCCTGCCGGGCTTAAGGCGAAGCACCTTGAATGTCCGCTCTCCTGCCGTCTCCTTGTTGATGCGGATACAGTCGCTCTTGCTTTTTGAGACGAATTCACGGGGGTTTGCTTCCGCCTCGATGATAGTACAGGGCGTTTGTGTCAGTTCAATAACCACGGGCTCCGCGCCGTAAGCGTAATTTGAAAAAAAGACCCCCCCTGCAAGAATAACGGCCGCTGAGACTAAAGCACAAACCCGCCTGAGACCCTTAGCCTTTACCCGCGATATCCTCTTTAAAAAAACCATTTTTATTACCTCCTCTTCTGGGCCGCCCAAAAGGCAAGAGACCTTTCCCGCGGTTTTTTTCAAGGATTTTAATATTGGTGTCCGTAAAGCCGGTATTCATGTCTTAAGGAGCCCTTCCGGTACTTCCCGGACCGCATGCTTACGCCCCTGCTCGTCTATGTTGACGAAGGTGATGTTGGTGTCGAAGACGAGTTCCTCGGCGCCGGACTCGATTGAGTCGCTCGATACCCTTACGGAGTAACTCACCGAGGTGTTGCCGAGGCGCGTGCGGTTGATATCGAACTTGAGGACCGAGCCCATGCGGATGCTCTTCCTGAAGACCACGTTGTCGAGCCCTATAGTTACGAACCTGTGGCCGGGGAAATCGAGGTTGGCCGCGATGTAGGCGTATTCGTCGACCCAGTGAAGGAGATACCCGCCGAAGAGGTAGCCGTAGTGGTTCAGGTGCTCGGGCAGGACCAGTTTGTGGTTTGTCATAATAAAAACCCTTCTGCAGGTTTAAGGGAGCCCTTCCCGGCCATTATACTCTCTTGGGCCTTACGCCGTCAACACCCCGGGACCTATCTTTTATGGTTAAAGCCGCCATACGACCGGCGGGGTCCGCAACCTCTGAACCACTACAGGCCCCTCAACGCGCGCCCTTATATGAGACGGCCGTCATTAGGCCCCAGAGCATACTGACCTTGTATCTTTCGATCCCGATACGGCCGAAGCCGGCGCGCGCGAGCATTTCCCGACACTCCTTGAGCCTGTAGGTCTTGAAGTGGGCCCTGTTGAAGCACCGGAGGTAGAGGCCGCAGACCCTGCAGGTGAGAAAGTCATGGCACCAGTCGGTTAAGACGAAAAGCCCGCCTTCTTTAAGCACGCGGGCCGCTTCGTTTAGCGCCGCGAGAGGGTCTGTTATATAGTGGAAGACATTGCAGGAGACGAGGACGTCGAAGGTTTCATCCTGAAAGGGGAGGTTCTCCGCCCAGGCCTCTTCAAGTTGAATGTGAGGGGCAAGCCTTTGGCGCGCGACCGAGAGCATCTCAGGCGTCGGGTCTATGCCTGCAAGCCGGAGCGCCGGGTATTTTTCAGAGAGTCTTTTAAGGAGTTTGCCCGTACCGCATCCCACGTCAAGGAGCCGCTCGTCTCCGGTAATATGGAGCCGGGCCAAAGTC
Source organism: Thermodesulfobacteriota bacterium (assembly GCA_036986055.1). Classification (GTDB taxonomy): domain Bacteria; phylum Desulfobacterota; class GWC2-55-46; order GWC2-55-46; family JADFVP01; genus BTQV01. The sequence goes on along the minus strand of BTQV01000104.1, from coordinate 2,199 downwards.
GCCCCGTGTGTGGCCTCGATGTAAAAAGACCACTTCCTGTCATACTCATTGGACAGGTCCCTGTACTCCGTCAGTATGGAATCCCTGCCTTTGGGATGGCCGCCGGACTTCCCCCCGGACTTCTTCGATTTCTTCCCGGTTTTATTCATTGATAAAGGGCCCTCACCGGCTTATGGAACCATGCAACCTGCGTAAGGACGGTGGTTTTGTTTGGAGGGGGGAATAGAAGAGGCCCGTTGTTTCGTTCTTCAACCAGGCAATCCATAATTCAGGCTCCCCCGAACGACACCGCTCCCCTTAACCTGATGCCCGCCAGAGGCCTCCAGGGCCATGTGCCGCATAAGCCGCTCCGTAACCTCGAAGAACCGGTCCGGGGAGACCCGGACGTCGCCGACCTTGACTGAAAAATGGAGATGAGGGCCCGTTGCCCTGCCCGTCGCCCCGACCCTGCCGATGACGGCTCCCGCTTTAACGACCTGCCCGTATCCAGCCTCCACCGAGTTAAGGTGGGCATAGAGTGTGAATACCCCGAGGCCGTGGTCTATGACCATGAACCTGCCGTAGAAGAAGAAATCCCCCACAAAGGCCACCCGGCCCCTGTTGGCGGCTTTAACGGGCGTTCCGGCCGGGGCGGCGATGTCCAGCCCCCCGTGTGGGCTCCTCGGCGAGCCGTTTAATATGCGCCTTGAGCCGAAATGCCCTGTGATCCTGCCTTTAAGGGGCATGGAGAAGGGCGCGTTCCAGAGGGGTTTTGGCGAAGACCCGGCCCATACCATCCTCAGGAGGTTTTGCTCTTTTTTTATCCTGTGGAGGGTCTTTTCATCGAACTCGACCATATCCCTTGGCAACCTCAGGCGCGTCGTGCCGTAATCACCGGCCACTACCTGAAGGGCCGTCGTGGACTGCACCTTACCCTCCCCGAAGGAGAGTTCGTAGGTCCCCGGCTTTGTCTCAAGGTCCGCCGCGACTATGCCCCAGGCCCCGTCTTGAGCCTCAATCGTAAAGACCTCGCCGCCGCCGAAGGAGGCCGATACGGCTTGTCCGGCCGGACCTCCGCCTATGTGGATGAGAGTTACCCCGCCCTGGGGCAGGGTTTCGTCGCTTAAATCCACCTTGTAATTGGTTATTGTGGCGGCGCAGGAGTTTGAAAGGACTAGAGCAAGGATTAGGAAGAGGACCTTAAGGGGCATTGCAAGGACTCCTGAAAAAGTATTTTTACCCGTATATTTTAGCGGAAACCGCGGCCGTGAACAAAAAAAGCTTGTCTAACGATATGGAAATCAATAAACGCCCCCCCGACCTCCACAACAAAGCGCCCGCCCGTTGATTATAACAGGCAGGCGCTTTAAAGGGTATTTTAATTTTGGATTTGAGGGGGTGGGGGCTCCCACCTTGAAGGCCCTTTATATCGTCAGTTGTAATCCGCCCCTTTTTGCAGGGCCCTGTAGTTGGCAAGTACCTTGTTGGCGTAGCGCACGGGCGGTTTGGCGCCGCGCCGTATAATCCTTGAGAGCCTGGCCGGCCCGGCGTTATAGGCCGCGAGGGTTAGGAAGGTATTCTCACCGTATTTTTCCCTTAAAAGAGAAAAATAATGTATGCCGAGCCTTACGTTCATGTAGGGGTCAAAGAGCGTGCGGTCGCCGTTCCACTCGAGGTCAAGTTCCCGGGCGACCCATCTGCCTGTATGGGGCATTATCTGCATAAGCCCCTTTGCGCCCTTGTAAGACCGTGCCCAGTTGTAGAAGGTGCTTTCCGTCTGTATAAGCGCCATCACCAGCAGGGGGTCTACGTCATAAGCCGCGCTCTCATCAAGTATTACCCTTGCGAGCCTTGCCTCGTCAGGGGTGCTCAGCCCCGTACGGCTGTCTTTTAGAATACCGGAGATATAATCTATCCTCGACGAATTTTTGAAGGAATGAGACTCGAGTGTCGGCATAAGGGTCGCCTCTGCGAGGACGAGAACCCCGAAGAGCACGGCCGCGCTGACGAGCATCTTTTTTTTCTGGAAGATATACACTGCATACACCTCTTTTTGCAGCCTTAGACCATCTTTAAGTCAAGGCTGCACCGGGACATTGACTTAAAACCAAGACCAGTTAAAAAAATTGCCAGCAGTACAGCCCCCCCTAAAAGGCGTACCGTGGCAACCTTTGCCGTCTTCACCGGACCCGACACGAGCCCGCAAATGTTATTGTATAT
>BTQV01000103.1:0-5408 GCA_036986055.1 Thermodesulfobacteriota bacterium | reverse complement strand
CGCGGTCGAGCTTGTCCTTGTGGTAGGCGATGTCCGAGGCGAAGTAGGTCATGGCGCCGTCGGCCTTTATGAGGACCCTGTCCTTGTCGTCACCAAAGTCCGAGCTCCTGAACCAGAGCGCACCGTCCTTTTCGTAGGAAAACCCCTTTTCCTTGAGTTCTTCAAGCGCGTGGGCTACGAGTCCATTTTCGTGGAGGGATTTTTCGCTGTACCAGACATCGAACTCCACACGGAAGTCTTTCAAGTCCTCTTTTATCCGCGCGAGGAGTTTTTCTTTGGCGAAGTCCCGGAAGATGGGGACAGCCTCCTTTTCGGGCGTGCCCAGGTAGGCATCCCCCTTTTCGGACAACAACTCTCCGGCCACGTCCTTGATGTACGCGCCCATGTATGATTCCTCGGGCATCTCTATCTCTTGGCCGAGGAGTTCGAGGTAGCGGAGGTAGACGGAGCGGCCGAGGACCTCTACCTGACGGCCCACGTCGTTTATATAAAACTCCTTTGTGACGTCAAAGCCCGCGGCCTTCAGGATGTTGGCCATGGAGTCGCCCACGGCCGCGCCGCGGCCGTGCCCTATGTGGAGCGGCCCCGTGGGGTTGGCGCTAACGAACTCGACCTGGACCTTTTGGCCACCGCCGAGGTCGAGAACGCCGATTTTAGAACCCTTTTCGAGTATTTCTTTTAACCTCGAAGGCCAGTAAGCCGGCTTCAAAAAGATGTTTATAAAGCCGGGGCCGGCCACCTCGCATTTTTCGACTTCCCCGGCCGCCGAGATTCTCTTTGAGATCTCTTCGGCTATCTGGCGGGGATTTTTACCGAGGGGCCTTGCCAGCAGCATGGCTATATTCGTGGAGACGTCGCCGAAATCTTTTTGCCTGGGCCTTTCAACGATTATCCCGGGTATCTCTTCGAGCCCTTTGAAGGTCCCGTCTTTAACGAGGCCTTCGAGGGCTTTCGTCACTATCTCTCTAACCCTTGCCTTCACCCGTCTCCTCCGTAATTTTGCCGTATTCTCCGGGCCTTCTGTCCTTTAAAAAGACCCATTCCGTTCTCGTTGACGCGATTTCGCCTAAATCCACGTCGGCCAGTACTATCCCCTCTGAGGCCCCGCTCGGCTCAATTAGGAACTCGCCGTCGGGCCTGACGCAAAAACTCCTGCCGTAAAACTCCTGGCGCTCTTCGGCTCCCACCCTGTTGACCCTGAAGATAAATACGCCGTTACTGTGGGCACCCGCCGCTATGGCCCGGTCCCACTTACGGTGGGAATGGTAGAAGGCCGATGCCGTTGGCGCGAATATTATCTCCGCGCCCTTGAGGGCGAGTATCCTGAACCCCTCGGGAAAGAAGACATCCCAGCATATCTGAACCCCTATGGTCGCCAGCGGCGTCTCGAATACGGGAAAGCCGAGGTTGCCGGGGCTGAAATAACTCTTCTCCTCCCATAGCGGTATGGAAGGGACGTGCATCTTCCTGTATTTGCCAAGAAGAGAGCCGTCGTCGCCTATGACGAAGGCGGTGTTGAAGTGGTCCGCGCCGTCTTTTTCGAATATCGTCGCCACTATGAGAATCTTCTTCTTGGCGGCGGTCTCCCTTAGAGAGGTGATGGTCCTGCCGTCGGCCTCCTCGGCGAGGGCGAAATTATTCTTGTCGATGGCCGAGGGGAACCAGGGCGTGTTGAAGAGTTCGGGGAGCGCCGCCATGGCCGCGCCCTCGTCGGCGGCAAGCTCTATGAGTTCCCTGGACTTTTTAAGGTTTTTTTCCCCGTCGCCGGAAGGGGCGATCTGGATGCCGGCGGTCCTGATGATCTTTTCCATAAGACGCTTTATATAACCTTTTTTGGGGTGATAGTCAATGAGGCGGGGAGTTTTACCTTACGACCCGGCCCGTCCCTCCTCAATAAGGGGGATATAGAGGCATCCACGTTCCGGCTCAAAAAAAGCTTTGCAGTTTTGTCGGCTGAAAATAAGGTATTTACGACTGCGACGGGCCTGAAAAAAGGAGGTCCCTGGAGAATGGGGCGGCACGTTTCCGGGAGGGGTCAATCCTTTTCCTCGAACCTGTAGACGACTTCGTCTTTTCTTATCATGCCCAGTTCCTTCCTGGCTATCTCTATAATGTATCTGCGGTCCTTCTTTAAATGCGTAACCTTCCTCTCAAGCTCCCTGTTCTCTTTTTCCAGGGTGCTGTTGTACTTTAAAATCCTCGCACTGTCCTTTTTTATCCTGTAGACATCTATAAGCCCCTTGTCGCCGAATACGGCGAAGGCGGCTATGGCGAAGATTACGGCGATAAAGATATGTACGGACCTGAGGTTCGTGAAGGGCCTTTTTCCGCGCGTCTTTTTCACAGTTATCGTTTATCAGAGAAGGAAAAAAATGTCAAGATAATGCGGGGGTTCTGGCGGCGTATATTGTTGTGTAATTAAACGTTTATGTAGCGTTTCCGGGCCCTCGGAGTCAACGGTTTGATGAAATAATTAAACAGGGAATTGAGCCAAAAATATTTTTTTTAAAAATATTTGACAAATTCGGCCCAATTTTACTATAATCAACACGGACATAGCTTTGGCAATGCGACCTTTCACGATTCTCCCGAACTGGTAATAATTTATGGCTGAGATGAACAGGCAGGAATGCGCCAGATGCAAGAACCCCTTCTACAGCGCTTCGAACGAGTCGAAGATGCCCTGTCCATACTGTGGCTTCGCTTCGAGCTCAGGTTACGAGGACAAGAGGGAGGGCAGCAGGAGATCGTCGCACAAACACTGTGACATCCTGAAGGGCGACGTGAGGGTCTCGGTGAGGCTCATGGACATCTCCGAGAGCGGACTCGGCATCAAGATGAAGGGCTATCTGCCCTTTGACGAGGAAGATACTGTCCGTATATCCATAAAGGACCTCGATATGGAAAAGAGCGCCCGCATAGTATGGGCCAGGAAGATATACGGCATTTCCAAGGCCGGACTCAAGTTCTGTTGAAAGACGCCCCGCTTCCCTTTAAGACCGACCCTTAAGCCACTAAACAGCCCCCTGACATTTCATGCCATTCAGCAAAATCTCCGTTCTCATGGCAGGGTATATAAATCTTGACCTTAAGGTTTTACTGTTTTAACATCCTTAGGGCGGTATTTTTGCGCCTTAGCCCCTGTTCGCGTTGATATAAGGGGATATTCTACTAATAAGATGAGGTGGCTTTGATGTCAGGCGGCGGGTTGAAGACCAATAACGGCGTATACAGCTGGCAGGCCCTTAAGGGTTGCGTCGAGTTGGGGGTTATATCCTCAAATGGCGCCCCTGTGGGAGAGGATCAGATCCAGCCCGCGAGCATGGACTTAAGGCTCGGCCCCAAGGCCTACAGGCTCGTCTCAAGTTTTTTGCCCGAGGGCCATAAGGTCGTGGAAAAATTGCACGACCCCGACGTTTACGGGTCCGACCTCGTCATGTATGAGACGGATATATCAGGCGGGGGGATACTTGAAAAGGGCCATGTTTACCTTATACCCCTCATGGAGGAGTTGAGACTGCCCGAAGGCGTGGCGGCGAGGGCCAACCCCAAGAGTACAACGGGAAGACTCGACATATTCGCGAGAGTACTGACGGACTATAACCCCCGTTTTGACGACATAGCCGGGGGCTACAGCGGGAGGCTTTTCCTGGAGGTGCTTCCGAGGTCTTTTACCATAAAGGTAAAAGAGGGGCTGAGCCTTGTACAACTCCGCCTCATGGACGGTGAGTGTACCCTCTCCGACGAAGAGTTAAAAGACCTCCATATACAACCCGGCATACTCTACGAGGGGGACAAGGAGGTTACTTTTGATAGCGTGAAGATTTCAAAGGGGCTCTTTATGGGCGTCGACCTCGTGGGCGATGGTAGTAGCGGCGTCATAGGGTACAAGTCCAGGAAGAACAGCCACGTCGTTGACCTTACGAAGATAAACCATTACAATATCAAGGACTTCTGGGACCCGATCTACAGGAACGAGAAGGGCACCTTGATACTCGAACCCGAGGACTTTTACATACTCTCCTCAAAGGAGAAGATACGCATACCCCCTGAATACGCCGCCGAGATGGCCGCGTACGAGGCCGGCTCAGGCGAACTCCGCACCCATTACGCGGGCTTCTTCGACCCGGGTTTTGGTTACGGGCTTGAGGGCGAGGTGAAGGGAACAAAGGCCGTGCTCGAGGTGAGAGCCCATGACGTGCCCTTCATGATAGCCCACGGCCAGACCTTCTGCAAACTCACCTATGAAAAGATGCAGGAGGTGCCCGAGAAGGTATACGGCCCCAAGATCGGCTCTTCTTACCAGTTCCAGGGGATAACGCTCAGCAAGCAGTTCATAAACCCCTGAACTTTTGAGGTTATAAATACGGGCCCCATCCCTCAAATATGAAAAAAGGGAGGGGGCGGTTTTTTTTGATAAAAAATATGGCGGAAAAAAAGCAACAGTCGGGGCTCAAGCAGGAGGCCCTGGGCATAGTGCTCCTGGCGCTCGCCCTCTATACGGCAGTGAGCCTTTTTTCCAGGGGTGAGCCTTCAAACTGGGGCGGCACAGTGGGGGATTTTATCTCCTGGGGGCTCCTTACCTTCATAGGCTACACATCATACACCTTTCCTTTCTTTCTCTTGATCCTCTCGGTCCGGTATTTATTGAGGCGCGTCATCAAAGTTACGGCCGCGGCCCCGCTGGGTTTTATAATCTTTATTCCCGCCCTCTCGGCGCTCTTGAAGGTCACGTTTGGAACAGTGGAGTCTGGCGGTCTTATCGGGGAGTACCTGGGCGGCGCTCTGGCATCGTACCTCGGGGCCACGGGGGCTGTGATAATACTCGTCTCCGCTGTACTTATAACCACGCTCGCCACCACGGGGCTTTCCTTCGTGCAGACGGTCTTCAAGGGGTTTAAGTCCACGGGCTCCTTTACGGGGTCTGTCTTTGGCTGGTTCAGGGAAAGGGCCGCCAAAAGGGCCGCAAAAAAGAAGGCGGCCAGGGCGAAAAATAAAGAGACGGTAAAAAAGAAAGAAGTCTCAGGGGAGGCCGTACCCGCAAGGACCGACCCAGCCATCATAACCCCTGAGATAAAGAAGAAGGCCCTTGGGGCAAAACCACAACCCCTGCCCGCTGAAGAGCGCATCGAGATAACGAGCCCGAAGGGTACGGGCACCTTCAAACTCCCCCGCAGCGATATGCTCGAAAAGGTCCAGGAGAGCGGCATCACAATAGACGACTCCACGCTCCTTGAGAACTCCAAGGTCTTGAGCAGAAAACTCAAGGACTTCGGCGTGGAGGGCAACGTCATCGAGGTGAGGCCCGGCCCCATTGTCACAATGTACGAGTTCGAGCCGGCCTCGGGCATAAAGGTGGGGCGCATTATAAACCTCGCCGACGACATAGCCCTTGCCATGAAGGCCCC
>BTQV01000102.1:0-5534 GCA_036986055.1 Thermodesulfobacteriota bacterium | reverse complement strand
AGGAAGATTACAAAAGACCAGGACGAGGTAACGGCCGAGGGGGCTACTATAGCCGAGGTCCTCGAAGACCTCGAAAAGAATTATCCCGGCCTCAAGGAGAGGATATGCGAGGAGGACGGGTCCCTGAGGCGTTTTGTGAACATCTATTTGAATGACGAGGATATAAGGTTCAAGGACAACCTCGCAACGGAACTCAAGGACAACGACGAACTTTCCATCATCCCGGCCATAGCCGGCGGTGTCTGACCCCCTGGAAGGATTTTCAGGGTTATACGGGGTTTTAGTTTAGGTGCGTTCAATGTTTTTTATTATGACAGGAGGTCTCAGGGTTTGAAGAAGAGGGTTTATCTCACCTATCCAGAGGAGTCGGTAAAGGAACCGCTACTTTATCAGTGCTCCCAGCGTTTTAAGGTGGTAACCAACATAAGGCAGGCCACAATCTCGGAGAAGATAGGCCTTGTTGCCATCGAACTCGACGGCGAGCCCGAAGAGATTGAAAAGGCGCTGAAATTCTTCTCTGATAACGGGGTGAAGGTCGAGCCCATAGAGATGGACGTAATAGAGTGACCCGTCCGTCGTCCCCGTCATCCCGGCTCTCCTGAAAGAGGAGTGTTTCTGGCGGCGGGGTCATGTAAAGGGTTTTGGTTCAGGGGCGTTTTCAAGTTGCCCGCAATGACCTCCGTTCTTAAATGGGCGGGGGTTTTTTTTATGGTTTTAAGAGCGGCGGGCCGGGGCATTTTAATAAAAAGATTTTATTTTACAATGGATTAAATTATTCTTGACAACCTTACTAAGGTATTATAATCTATATTAAACCTGATAAGGTTAGTAAGGTATTATGTCTGATAATCAGGTCTCATTGGAAAGAAGGGATTTTTAAAAATCGGAGGCAGGCTCGCTGCCCCTGGGCGGTTTTTTTTAACATCCGGGGTTTCTGTCTCTATCGACTCAACCGGCGGAAAGGCTTTTTAATATGAAGACTCAGATATGAAGACTCAGAGGATATTCGAGAGGGAGCCTGTAAAGAAGGCGACGGTTTCCAGCGCAAAGGACTCGGTCCTCGACCTTGTGGGCAACACACCGCTTGTGAAGATAAACAAGGTAACAGAGGGGATACCCGAGGGGGTCGAGATATACGCCAAGATCGAGGGTTTTAACCCCGGTGGCTCTGTTAAGGACAGGGCGGCGCTCAGCATGATAACCGACGCCGAGAGGAGCGGCAGGCTTACCCACGACAAGATTATACTCGATTCGACTTCAGGCAATACGGGGATAGCCTATGCGTGGATAGGGGCCGTAAAGGGCTACCACGTTAAACTCGTCATACCCGAAAACGTGAGCGAGGAGCGCAAGAAGATATTGAACGCCTTTGGCGCGCAAGTCGTCTTTTCGAGCGCCCTTGAGGGCTCTGACGGGGCCATAAGGCTCGCGTGGAGACTTTATGTGGACAACCCGGAAAAGTACTGTAAACTCGACCAGTACAATAACCCTTCCAACCCGCTCGCCCATTACAACGGCACGGCCCCGGAGATAATAGAGCAGACGGGAGGGCGCATAACCCATTTTGTGGCGAGCATAGGAACGGGCGGCACCATAATGGGCACGGGCAGGAGATTGAAGGAATACAACCCCGACATCCGTATCGTGGCCGTTGAGCCCGACAACCCCATGCACGGCCTCGAGGGTTTGAAGCACATGGCCTCTTCCATCGTTCCGGGCATCTACCACGAGGAGGACCTGGATGAGAAGATACCGGCCTCTACGGACGACTCCTACGACATGACCAAGAGGCTCGCAAGAGAAGAGGGGCTTCTCGTGGGCCAGTCTTCAGGAGCCGCCATGCTCGGCGCCCTCGAAGTGGCCAAAAAGATAAAAAAGGGCTTGATTGTAGTAATATTCCCGGATAACGGAGACAAGTATCTTTCGACTCGACTCTGGGAATAGTTTTTATTATAGATAGTTAAGACATTTTTTTAATACTTACTCTTAAGGCCCACAATCTCTTGTTTTTTCGGGTCTATTCTTTTATCAGGGGGTTTTTACCGGGTGAGGCCAGCCTCCGGGGGCTTTGCCGAAGGACGCGAATCAACCCCTGCTACAGCGCTGGACAATAAAAAAATTCGAGGAGAATGAAGATGGGGCTTTTTTCCAGAAAAAAGAACTTGAAGGTAACAAAAGAGGCCTATGAAGTGATGATTGAGCACGCAAAGGAGTCCTATCCCGAAGAGTGCTGCGGCATACTCATCGGCAACACCATGACGGAGCGCAAGATCTTTTACGTGCAGAAGTCTATCAATATAAACAAGGAGAGGGCGTCTGACAGGTACATAATCGACCCTATGGAGATAAACCTCGCCGACAAGGAGGCGCGTTCCCAGAGCCTCGAACTCATGGGTTTTTATCATTCCCATCCCGACCACCCGGACAGGCCCTCGGAGTATGACAGGAATATGGGCCAGGCCGGGTACTCCTACATAATTATCTCGGTAAAGGGCGGCACCGACGTCTCGGTAAAGAGCTGGTCCTTTAACAACGAGGACGAACCCTTCAAGGAGGAAGGCTTGAAGGTCAGCTGATTCCACGGGGTTAAAGAGATTTGAAAGGGAAATTGGAAAATGGACTTTACTGAAGAGCAGATTGAGCGTTATTCGAGGCATATAATACTGCCCGAGGTGGGCGGCAAGGGCCAGGCGAAGTTATTGGAGAGCAAGGCCTTTGTGCTCGGCGCCGGCGGGCTCGGCTCCCCGGCTCTGCTTTACCTCGCCGCCGCGGGCGTTGGCACCATAGGAGTAGCCGACGACGACGCTGTTGACTTAAGTAACCTCCAGCGTCAGATTATCCACGACACGTCAAGGATCGGCAGGCCAAAGGTCTTGAGCGCCAGGGAGTCCATCGAGGCCCTCAACCCCGACGTAAAGGTGGAGCCCTTTCAAGGCCGCCTTACCGTTGATAATATAAGGAAGGTGCTGAGGGGTTACGACGTGGTCCTTGACGGGAGCGACAACTTCCCCACGCGTTATCTGATGAACGACGCCGCCTTTTTTGAAAAGAAGACCCTCGTGTCAGGGTCCATGTTCAGGTTCGACGGGCAGATCTCGGTCTTCAAGGGCCACGAGGATTATCCATGCTACAGATGCCTCTACCCGGAGCCGCCCCCCAAGGGGCTTGTGCCGAGTTGCCAGGAGGCAGGGGTCCTGGGGGCTTTGGCGGGGGTTATCGGGGTATTGCAGGCCGTAGAGGCCGTCAAGGAGCTCCTCTCCATAGGAGAGACCCTCTCGGGGAGCCTCATGATATACGACGCCCTTGGAAGCACTTTCAGAAAGGTGAAGGTAAAGAAGGACCCGGAGTGCGCGCTCTGCGGCGAGGGCGCCACCATAAAGGAACTCGTCGAGTACGAGCAGGCGCCCTGCGAGCTGAGGGACCCGCTCTCTGATATCTGAGCATTTAGGCCGTATTGAAGAAAAAAAGCTACATCAATAACCCCGGTGCCCTGAAGATAGACCTTATGCTCAGGGGCATAAGGATAGAAGACCCCGTTATAAAGGCATGGGCATGCGGCACCCAGGGCGTGGATATACTCCTGCCCCGGAAGACCCTCGTCAACATCCCCTGCGAGGAGTTGTTCACAGAGGCGTCGCCCTATAGGATAGGGAAAAAGGACGGCGGTTATGTAATCTCCGACGGTGTGGGCGAAGTCCCGGTAAAGCTTGTGGAGCGGCCCGGGTTTTACGACAAAAAGACCAGTACGGGCGTCAAGTTCTCCGATATCGCGAGCAGCCACGGGAGTTATACCGTCATAACCCCGAACCCTCAGTGCGAGTTCTTCAAATCAAAGGTCGAGTGCCGTTACTGCGCCGGGGATTTTAATTCCGAGGGAAAGCCCGAGAGGGTTTTTACGGTAGAAGAGGTTATTGAGACGGTGGCGGCCGTTTTGAAGGAAAAGGCCTCGGTGATTATATACCTCTCCATAGGTTTCAGCGAAGGTCCTGACGGGGGCATAAAGTTCCTGATCCCGTACATATCGGCGATAAAAAAACATTTTAACTGCCTCGTGGCCGTGGAGGCGCTTCCGCCGCTTGAAAACCTCTGGATAGAGAAGGCCTATGCCGTTGGGGCCGACTCCATACTATATAACATCGAGATATTCGATAAGGAGCTCTTTGAGGTGATATGCCCGGGGAGGGCGGACCTTATAGGCAGGAAGAGATACCTTGATGCCCTCAAGTACGCGGCCAAGATTTTCCCCAACGGCACGGTGGCCTCGCACCTCATAGTGGGGCTCGAGCCGCCGGGCTCGACGATAATGGGCATAGATTATTTGACGGATATAGGGGTAGTGCCCATACTCCCCATATACAGGCCGTCCAAGGGCAGGGCCATAGACATAAACGCCCTGAGGGCCGAGGTGATTATCCCCGTATACAAACACCTCTACAAGACCCTCAAGGAGAAGAAGATTAATTTCAACTGGGTAAGGGACATAAGCATGGTCACCACCCCTGTTGAGGGCAGGTTCCTTGTCGACGAAGGCGGGGGACAGGGTTCGTTCATAGAGAACTTCTATAAAACGAGAATAGGACTTAAGGCGGCGTGGGGGCTCAGCACTATCCGGAGGAAGCTGAGGGTCAAGGAGACAGAGGAAGACCCGCTGGAAGAGCCTGAAAAATAGTAGCGGAGCTTTCCCGTGAGCGTAGAGATAGACAGAAGGCCCATATGGATTATCCTCGCCTTGAGGATGTTAAGGCCGCTTTTTTTTATCGTCCTCGCCGCGGGTTTTTTTTATCTTGTAAGGATGACCCCGCCTGAGGGGCTTAGCGTCGCGGGCCAGAGGGCCATAGCGGTCTTTTTGCTATGCCTCGTGCTCTGGGTCTCAAATGCCGTACCTGTTGCCATAACGGGACTCTTCGCCATAGTGCTCGTGCCGCTTCTCGGCATAATACCGAGGTCGGCGACATACGCCATCTTCGGGAACGAGGCCGTCTTTTTCATACTCGGGGCCTTTATACTCGCCGGCGCCGTTATGCACTCGGGCCTTTCCAACCGCGTGGCCTTGAAGCTCATGGAAAGGTACGGCCATTCGCCAAAGAGGCTCCTCATAAGCATTTTTCTGCTCGCCGCCGTGCTCTCTTTCTTTATCTCCGAGCACGCCGTGGCGGCCATGCTCTTTCCCATAGTGCTTGAGATATCGAAGAGCCTGAATTTGAAGCCGGGCAAGTCCAATTACGGTAAACTCCTCTTCTTCGCCCTGGCCTGGGGGTCTGTAATAGGGGGGGTGGCAACGTTCCTCGGCGGCGCGAGGGTGCCGCTCGCCATGGGCATACTGAAGGAGACGACGGGCCAGACCATAGGGTTTCTCGAATATACCGTGGCGGTCTTTCCCCTTGTAGTCGTGCTTCTTATTGTGGGCTATATTGTCCTTACGAGGTTCTTCCCCATTGACGTACCCGACGTTAAGAACGCGCACAAGGTCATTGTGAGGCGCGCCAAGGGGCTCGGGAAGATGGGATACAACGAGTATGTGGTGGGCCTTATAC
>BTQV01000101.1:0-5604 GCA_036986055.1 Thermodesulfobacteriota bacterium | reverse complement strand
CATCAAACAAAAATAATAGAAGGCAGGTAAGAGAAGATGCCGAATCCAAAGAAAAGACATTCCAGGTGCAAGACGGGCAGCAGACGGAGCCACGATTTCCTTACAAAGCCGGCCTTGTCGCTCTGTCCCGAGTGCGGCGAGCCCAAGCGTCCTCACAATGTGTGTCCCAGTTGCGGCGTGTACAAGGGCAGGACCGTGGTCAAGAAGGAAGAGACCCTTTAGCCTCGGCGGACTGAGAACTTGGGTACGTCCGTCTCGTCGTTACGGTATTGTCCGGCCCATAACTTATCCTTAAAAATCATTATGATAAAAGTAGCTGTAGACGCAATGGGAGGCGATTACGCTCCAGGCGCTGTTGTCGAAGGGTGCGTTCAGGCGGCTTCTGTCCTTGATATCCATATAATACTCGTAGGCGACCGCGATGCCGTGGAAAGGGAGTTGAAGAAGCACCCCGCCGGCAAGGCGAATATCTCCATAAAGCATGCGGGTGAGGTGGTGGGCATGGACGAATCCCCCACGCAGGCCATTAGAAAGAAGCGGGACTCCTCTCTAAGGGTATGCTTCGGTCTCGTCAGGAAAGGAGAGGCCAACGCCGTGGTTACGGCCGGGAACTCAGGCGCGGCCATGGCCGCAGGCATACTCCTGCTTAAAAAGATGAAGGGCGTGGACCGGCCCGCAATAGCCGTGGCCGTGCCCACCATGAAGGACCCGGCGGTCCTCCTCGACGTTGGCGGCAATGTGGACTGCAAGCCCGTCCATCTCCTCCAGTTCGCCATAATGGGCGACGTCTACGCCAGGTACGTCCTGAAAAAAGACCGTCCCAGGATAGGGCTCCTCTCGAATGGAGAGGAAGAGGCCAAGGGCAACGAACTTACCCGTGAGAGCAGCGCCCTTATAAAGAGGACTCCGCTTAATTACATCGGGTACGTAGAGGGCAGGGAGATATATCACGGCGACGTGGACGTAGTCGTCGCCGACGGGTTCGTTGGCAACGTGGTGCTTAAAGTGAGCGAGGGTCTTGTGGAGGCGGTCAGAGAGATGCTGAAAGAGGAGATTACATCGAGTATCCCGGCAAAGATCGGGTATTTTCTGGCTAAGGGGGCCTTCTCCAGGTTCAAGAAAAAGGTCGATTACGCGGAGTACGGCGGCGCGCCTTTGCTCGGCATAGACGGCGTCTGCATGATAAGCCACGGTAGGTCGAGTGCCAAGGCCATTAAAAACGCCGTAACCAGGGCCTATGAATATTCCACGGGCAGGGTAAACGCCCATCTTATGGAGGAGCTGGAGGAGAACGCCGGCCTCATGAAGTTTCCGGGGCGCAACGCTGAGGCCGCCTCAGGTGTATAGCATGAACAAAGTCAGGATAACGGGAACCGGTTCTTACGCCCCCAAAAAAGTCCTCTCAAATCAAGACCTTGAGAAGATGGTCGAGACCTCGGATGAGTGGATTTCCATGAGGACCGGCATAAGGGAAAGGCATATAGCCGTCAATGAGACGACCATTGATATGGCCGTCAAGGCCGGAAAGGCCGCCCTCAAGTCCTCATCCGTAAAAGCTAAAGATATCGACATCGTCGTAGTCGGCACGGTCACCCCGGAGATGGTCTTTCCATCCACGGCCTGTCACGTCCAGTCCGGCCTCGGCATAAAGAGCGGCGGCGCCGCCTTTGACGTCTCGGCGGCATGCTCCGGTTTTTTATACGCCCTCGATGTGGCGGAAAAATATTTGAAAGGCGGCGCAGCCGCAAAGGCCCTCGTCGTTGGCGTTGACCAGTTTTCAAGGATAGTGGACTGGAAGGACCGCTCAACGTGCGTCCTCTTCGGCGACGGAGCAGGCGCCGTAGTGCTCGAATCCATTGAGGGGTCCGGAAGAGGGCGGAAGGCAAGGGGTATACTTTCGAGCCGCATACACTCCGACGGCCGCAAATGGGAGATGCTCTATGTGCCCGGCTCCATAAACCCGAGCCCCTTTGAGCATAAACGCACCGAGCTCCCTTATTTGAGGATGAACGGCAACGAGACCTTCAAGGTGGCCGTCAGGACCATGGAGTCTTCCATAAAGGAAGTGCTCGCCGAGAGCGGTCTTACCGCCGATGACATTACGCTCCTCATCCCACATCAGGCCAACAGACGGATAATAAAGGCCACAATGGCGCGGATGGGACTCGATAACGACAAGGTCTACCTTAATATGGACAGGTACGGCAACACCTCCGCGGCTTCCATCCCCATCGCCCTCGACGAGGCCGCCAGGGTTGGAAGGATAAAGGAGGGCGACATAATCGTCTTCGTTGCCTTTGGCGGAGGACTCACTTGGGCCTCGGCGATAGTCAGGTGGTAGGTTTTTGGTTGAAATGAAAAAATACGCTTTCATATTCCCGGGGCAGGGCTCACAGTACGTGGGTATGGGGAGGAGTTTCTTCGAGGGCTTTGACTCGGCTAAAAAGACCTTTGAAGAGGGCGGGGACGTCCTGGGCTTCGACCTTGAGAGTGTCGTCTTTGAGGGCCCGAAAGAGGACCTCGATATGACGGAAAAGACCCAGCCGGCGCTTCTCGTTGCGAGCATAGCGGCTCTCAGGGTTCTCTCCGAACTGGTCGATTTAAAACCAGATTTTTACGCAGGCCACAGCCTCGGCGAATATACGGCGCTCGTCGCCGCCGGAGCTTTAGGGTTTAAAGACGCCGTAAGGCTCGTTCATTTGAGGGGGAAGTTCATGCAGGAGGCGGCCGGCGCCGGCATAGGGAAAATGTCCGCCATACTGGGGCTTTCTCCGGAAGAAGTCACCGGTATCTGTGAAGAGGCCTCGAAGGACGGAAGCGTCGTCGTTCCCGCCAACATAAACAGTCCGGCCCAGGTCGTCGTATCGGGCCACAGCGAGGCCGTTGAGAGGGCTGGCGAAATTGCGAAAAAAAAGGGCGCCAGGAGGGTGGTCCCTTTAAGCGTCAGCGCGCCGTCCCATTCTCCTCTCATGGCCGTTGCGGCCGAGAGGTTCGCCCGTGAGCTTGAAGAGATGGTCTTCTCCGGTTTAAGCGCCCCGGTGATTACAAACGTGGACGCGAAACCCATTAAAGACCCTTCTTCCATAGCCGACGCGCTTACCAGGCAATTAACCTGCCCTGTGCGATGGGTTGAGGTTATAGAGATGATGAGGGACCAGGGCGTTGGGATGGTCGTGGAGATTGGGCCGGGCAAGGTCCTCTCCGGGCTCGTTAAGAGGATAGATAGGGAGATGGAGACCTCGAACCTCGACACGGCCGGGGACCTTGAATCCGTGGCAGGGCTTTTTTCAGGGGCTACAATATAAAGGTCTTTAATTTATAATTCCAAAGGGGGTTTCAATGCAGTTAGCGGGCAAAGTTGCTATAGTCACAGGGGGCGGGCAGGGCATAGGCAGGGCCATAGCCCTTAAGTTCGCCTCGTACGGCGCGGATGTGGCCGTTGTGGACGTGAACTTCGAGAGGGCCTCGCAGACGGCCCAGGAGATTAACAGGATGGGCAGGAAGACCATGGCCCTGAATGTGGACGTGACGGACAGGAAAAAGACCGATGAGATGGCAGAGGAGGTGCTAAGCTCCCTCGACGGTCTCCATATACTCGTAAACAATGCCGGAATAACAAAAGACGCCCTTCTTATGAGGATGAGCGAGGAGGACTGGGACAGCGTCATTGACGTGAACCTCAAGGGCTCCTTTAACTGCATAAAATCCGTCCTCAGGCACCTGACGAAGCAGCGCTGGGGAAGGATAATAAACGTGTCATCCGTGGTGGCCCTCATGGGAAACCCCGGTCAGGCCAATTACGCCGCGAGCAAGGCCGGCGTCATCGGGCTTACAAAGACCGTTGCCAGGGAACTCGCCGGAAGAAATATCACCTGCAACGCCGTGGCCCCTGGATTTATCGAGACGCAGATGACCGACTCGCTCTCCAAGGACGTGAAGGAAAAACTCCTCTCCCTCATCCCAATGGGAAGGCTGGGAGGGCCCAATGATGTGGCCATGGGCACGCTCTTTCTCGCCTCCAACGCCGCGAGTTACATAACCGGGCATGTGCTGGGTATCAACGGCGGGATGTACATGTAGGGGCTGATTTTAAAAATTGACAACCGCCATCATTGGTGTTATACAGAGACTTGTTTTTCCGGAGAATACTTACTTTTCAGGAGGTATAGAGATGTCGTCAGTAGAAACCAGGGTAAAAAAGATAATCATGGAGCAGCTCGACGTGAGCGAAGAGGAGCTAACCTCTCAGGCCTCTTTTGTAGACGACCTCGGGGCCGACTCTCTTGATACCGTCGAGATGGTCATGGCCTTTGAAGAGGAATTTTCCATAGAGATACCCGATGAGGACGCGGAGAAGATAAGGACCGTACAGGACTCCATAGACTATATAGAGAAGAAGTCTGCAAAGTAGGCCAAAACCACCGGGAGTGCCGGAAAGTACAACCGGCGCGGCTCCGGCGGTCTTGGAGCCCTGCAGGCGGTCTTCCCCGGATACGGTGACTTGGCCGCGATTCCAAGCCGGTAAAAGCCGCGCATTCCAACGCTCCACCCCTCAGCCCTCCCTGCGTCAAAGCTCTGGTCTCGGGTCCTTCGATTGCGGGCCTCTCTTGAATAAGGACTTTCGGCAAGGAGGACCGGGCCGGAGGTTTTTTTTATTTGTCCGGCGGCCGGGGTCTTCGAGGACTTTTATGGTAATATCCAAAAAGAACTATAAAAAAAGGTCTATATGAGAAGAGTCGCAGTAACAGGTCTGGGGATAGTCTCTCCACTGGGCACGGGGCTTGAGAAGTCATGGAAGGGCGTTGTTGAGGGGAGGCCGGGAGTAAGGAAGATTACTCGCTTCGATGTCGCGGACTTTCCCGTCAAGATAGCCGGGGAGGTGCCGGACTTCGACGCGGCCTCGTTCATAGACAAAAAAGAAATCAAGAAGATGGACTTCTTTATCCAGTACGCCTTTGCCGCCGGCGTGATGGCCCTGGAGGATTCGGGGCTCGTGATAACTGAAGAGAACGCCGAGCGCGTTGGCGTTTACATCGGGGCCGGCATAGGCGGGCTTCCAGCCATAGAGCGCTGGCATGACGTACTGAAGGAAAAGGGGCCGGAGAGAATAACACCCTTTTTCATACCCATGGTAATCATAAACCTCGCCGCCGGACAGGTCTCCATAAAGACCGGCGCAAAGGGGCCCAACAACGCCTCTGTTACGGCGTGTGCCACGGGAACCCATTCCATAGGCGACGCCTTCAAGTTGATCCAGAGCGGAAAGGCCGACGCCATGATAGCCGGGGGAGCCGAGTCCACAATAACTCCCTTGTGCATAGCGGGTTTTAACGCGATGAAGGCCCTCTCGAAGCGGAACGACGTACCGGAAGAGGCATCAAGGCCCTTTGACAGGGACAGGGACGGGTTCGTAGTGGGCGAGGGCGCCGGCATACTCGTGCTCGAAGAGCTCGAATCCGCCAAAAAAAGGGGGGCGCACATATACGCCGAGGTGGCCGGATACGGGCTTAACTCAGACGCCTTCCATATGACCATGCCTTCTCCCGACGGCGAGGGCGCGGCCCGGTGCATGGCCCTCACCCTCGAAGACGCGGGCATGAACCC